>NZ_MBPN01000110.1 GCF_001695625.1 Pseudomonas defluvii | reverse complement strand
GCCGACCAGCTGCAGTGGCAGTAAGCGACGCAGCTTAAACTCGCTGAAAAACTGTCTTGACCGATGGGTCCACTTTAAACATATCTTTCTGATCGTAATCGATGTCCGTGCGGATCAAGGCATCTTTGCCGTTGACCTCGGCGGGTTCCAAGTTCGCATCCTCATAGATGCGGGCCTCGGCTTCACTGCCGATGACATCCAGCACCTCTTCGGGATAGCCCAGGTTTTCCAGGCGATCTCGTGTTTCAGCGGAGACCTCAGGTAACTCCAGGCGACTCTCCTGAGTGAGCACCATCGGCTTATCTAGATCTGCAAGGTTCAGGGATTTGTCTGGCGTTTCTTGGGCAAGCAATGCCAGCTTCGATGGCACATCGACCTTGTCAGAAGAGAAATTTTCAAGGTTCACAGAACACTCCCAGTTTCACGGTGTGTACGCCACATGGAGTAGATGTCAAGGTGACTGTCATGCTGCAAGCTGAAGTCTTTCATCAAGCATTGTTCTGCGGCCAATGCCAAGGCCGGATCCAGGCCGTTGACACGCGTTTCCAGCACCTCGTCAAGTAAGTCGCTCAGGTGTTGGTAGTCAGACGCTAAGTTGATCGCTTGTTGCACTGATTTGCGACAGCCGAGCAGGTCGACCACCAATTGCGCGGTGTGGGCAAACGCTTGTGGCTTCCATGCGGTGAGTGGTTGATCTGCTTTGTATTCGTCAAGCGCTTGAAGCAGTGCAATTTTACTGCGGGCAATCAAGGGCAAACTGCACAAGCCATTCTCCAGCAGTGTCACGTTCACTTCTGCCGGTGTATTAATACGCGTTGCCAGCAACAGCTTGAGTGCCTGGTGGTGGAACTGGTTGGAGAGAAGTCGGGCTTTGTCATGTGGGCGGTAGTCATAGGGGGTTTCCCTGCCCGCGAATTTCCTGATCTGGCACAGCACCGGTTCCAGCCAGTCGTTCTGGTAGACGATTGCTACACCTTTCGGCAGTTTGGCTATCTCTTCGAGTTGGTCATCACGCAGGGCCACCGACTTGCCGATCAACCTGCGGTCCATCTCATCGGGCAAACGCATAATGATTTTTGTGTTGGTGTTGCGAATCGCAGCAATATCGACAGCATGAGGCGACTGGTCGGCAATGATGAAACCTTCGCCATAGGTGCGCATTTCGGCAATTGCGTTGGTCAACATCTCAACGGATTTGCCAACCACGCTCCCACCTTCTGCACCGCCCTCAGGAGCACGTTTGAGAATATTGTGCGCCTCCTCAAGTACAGTAACGTGGCGCAGTGGTTGATTCATCCCTGCGAAGGACATGCGGTGTTCGCTCAGGCGCATCACAAGGATGCCCATGATCAACGCCTTGGTTTCGGATGAGCCAATGCGACTGAGATCGACGATGACATTGCTATCGAACAGCACAGCGTTGTCGATTTCATCCGAGGTGAAGATCTGGCCATTCAATCCATTGGTGAGCGATTTGATCCGTGTCGATAGCGAACCGATATAGTTGCCCTTGAGCTCCTGAGAATAGGCAGACGCCTCAATCACGGTTTCCAGCGTCACGAGCAGATCGGCAAAGGTCGGGAACAGGCTGTTGCTGTAGCGATTGCTCGAAAGCTCCAAGTCCCAGCCACAGGCTTGGTAGGCCTGCAGGATTGCCTCTTTGAGCACCGCAGGCATGGCCGCATACATTGGCCAGCAGACGTTGAATATCTCAACCAGCCGGTCTACATGCTCCAGTACATGAATGGCTTCAGGGAAGCGGAACGGGTTGATTCTGAGCAGTTCGCTGTGCGCTGGGTTGGTACCGAACACGCTGACATCGGGGCGATGGCCAAAGACGTGTTTGTATTCACCTTTGGCAGGCTCAATCACCAGAAACGGCACACCTGCAGCACTGATTTGGGTGAGCATTTCATACAGCGTGTTGCTCTTGCCGGCCCCAGTCGAGCCGCTGATGAACACATGGCTGGACAGTTGGTCGAGGCTCAGTTGAATGGTCTGAGGCAGGTTCTCCCAGAGGTGGCGGATGTTGCCAAGCGTCAACTTCCGGTCCTCAGCTACCAAGCTTGCATGGCCGTCCAGGCGTTGCACCTTGCGTCCGAAGGCCTGGGTTTCGACCACGGATACCGTTGAGGTAGAGCGCCTCGGCAGGCTCATCTGAATTGCCATTTCCTTTCCGGAAATCAGCGTCGCCGGAGTGACATAGCGGATGGGCACTTGCTTGGAGAAGCTCGGCTTTAGTTGCGGATGGCTAAACGCTGCTAGCCAGTCGAGCACCGCTGACTTGTGACTGGAGGTCCAAGTGGTCAAGGCGAAGTCTTCATGGCTGGATTTGCTGCCGCGAACGAGGCCGAGAAAGATGCTTGCTAGAGACTCGGAAGATGCCGTGCTGTCTCCGATGAAGTAAGCGGCTGAGTTCCAACCGCCGTAGGTCTTGGCTTCGTCGATGCGCTGCAGGTGGTGGTCGATTTTGCTCAGCAACTGCTCGATGGTCTTATCGACAGCTTCAATCGAGATTTGTCGATTGGCTCCAGTCGTCCTGTTGAGCGAGTGGCTTTCGGTTGTGCTAGTAGTCTGTGTGGTAGACGTGGTTTTCGAGGCCGATTCGCTCCGAGAAGTACCATGACTTTCACTTCGGCCATGTGCAGTAGATTGGCTGGTGCCAGTGGTCCGTTGCTCATTGAACAATGTACCGAGGGTCTTGCTGCCTAAAGCCGCCAACTTGCCAAGCGTGGTCTGCGCACTGATGGACTCGCTGGTTCCAGTCGTTTCAGTCGTTGAGGTACCAATAGTTTCCGAGGTCCCCTTGGTTTCTGTCAGGCCAAGGCTTTGTCCCAACGACTCGCTTAGACCCTGGCTGATGCTCAGCCCAACGCTGTCACTTTCCTGCTCGCCGAACGACATCTGCCGCTTGAGCAATGGCGATAGTTGCGTGGCCACCTGCTCGTAACCGGCACGGATCAGGTCAAGGTTCTGCGAAGACACCGGCTCAGCGAGAATCACCGCTTGGTAAACACGTTGCTCGGCCGCGTCGATAAAGCGTTCCAGCCCCTGCATGAAATGTTCGCGGTTTTCAGTTGAAAGGGCAGGCACGCCGGTGACCGCCGTGATACTCGCAACAGGGTTGCTCTTTTCTGCCTGCAACGAGTCCAGCAGCGTATCAACGGCGTTTACATCGAGGGGATGTAGGGCGCTGCCCGAAAAATGACCCTTGAACGTTTCGCGCAGCAACTCACCGGAGTTGTGCCCGAGCATCTTCCCTGGCTCGCCACGCGTACCAATGTACAGGTCGGTTTCACGGCCATCGGAGCGTAGAAAGAGGAACACCGAGTACCCGGCGGCGCCCAAAGCGGTGTAGGCGGCAGTAGTACTCTCGAGCACCGATTGCTTGTTGTCCTGAACGATTCGTTCGACACGATAAATGCGCATGTCGCTTGACCGGTTGAACGACACGCCTTTTCCGGCAGCATGAACCGGATACTGCCCCAGTTCCGATAGGTAGCTGCGATTGATCAGTGCTCGTCCGGCCTCCAGAGCCAACGCAGCATTTTGCTGGATGTCCTGGATAGCCAGTGGGCTGAGGGTTGTTGTGCTCATAGGGTCATTTCACCAGCGCAACCAGAAAGACCACCACAGCGGCGATGGCACCGCCGATCATCAGCGCCGTTTTGAGTACCGGATTGCGTTCCGGACTGAAAGCGGTGGAGCTCGGACGCTGGGATTGAGAGGATGGCCGTTGAGTACTTGACGCCAAAGGCTCTGCCTGGCTTGAGGTGGCCTTGGGTTTTGCGGCGAACCCTTCAACGCCTCGTTCACGCAGCAGTCCACGTACTTCAATCAGGTGCAGGTAGCGCTCTTCTGCAAAGTTGGATTTCAGGTACACCACTTGGCCGTCGTAATACTCCGATGTCCAATCGTTACGATTCGGATTGGTTGCCCGTGCAAAGGCTTTTTCCGAGTAGCTTTCACAGAGGCCAGGCACCTTGGTTTTAGCCCATGCCAACGCCGCGCGTAGCTCTTCGCTTGGCAGGCGATTGTCATTGAGTTCCATCCGCAGCGCAGTTCGGATCGTCAGCAGGTCACCTTCATCGACGAACTTTTTGAGATTGGCAGACGGGGTATATTGCATCGAAGCGGTCCCTGGTTTTTCAGTGCGGGGTTGTTCTGAAGACGGAACGAAGCCCTTGATACCCTGTTTGCGAAAATGATCTCGAACCTGGATTAGGTGCTCCAGGCGTTCGCGGGAAAAGTTGTGTTCAGCAAGAATTTTGTGGCGGCTGTAGTAAGCGCCGTTCCAGCTGACCGGATCATTGTCGATCGCGCTTTTAGGATCGTTTGCTTCATAACTGACAACCAGCTCTGGCGTCTGTAGTGCTTGAGCAAGGACACCCAGCAGCAGTTCGGTGCTCAACTGAGCATCATCCAGCGACAGCAGAAAGCTTTTGCGAGCCTTGGAGAGCGTTGCGGTAGAAGTGGTCATATGAGCTCCAGATTAAACAGCCAAGGTGTTGTCGAGTTTACGTTTGAAGGCTTCGATCCAAGCGTGCAGATCCTTTGCCTCTCTGATTGCCAATTCACGGGCATTGCGATCACTGGTTTTTTCACTCAGTGACACCAAAAGCTCACTGAATTTGCTATCGAACTCGCGATTCATAAAGGCCAGGAATTGATCGATCAGGCGATTTTTGCCGATTTCAATTTCGTTTCTGGCGCTGTCCACCAACCGCGAAAACTCTGTTTCAACTCGTGTGACGCGCTCTTTCCACAACGCCTCGAGATCAACATAGGTTTCAGTTCCATACTCACGAACGGTGCGTGTTGAGCCCCAGGAGAAAGGGTTGTACCACTTGCTGTCACTCACCTCGCGGGTGCTGATGACAACTTCCCGCTCTTTAATCTCGTTGTTTTTCACGTTGAGATTGAACGAAATATCCCCGACCGTTTTCTTGATACCTTCCAGAATTGGTAACTGCAGGTGTTGGGTGTCTTTGAACAGATCCGCGATGTAGAGTTGGTACTCCTGATGCAGGTCCTGGCGAATGATTTCCTGGCTGGAACTGAATAGCGCCTCATAAGCGTTAATCAGCTTTCGGTGCTGGAACTGAAGCTGTTCTTCAGCTTCCTGGATGCGCGTCTCGGCGATGCTAACCGTCACATTATTGTTGCTGAAGCGCTCTGCGAGTTTTCGCAAGATAGGCTGAATGACATTCTCCAGCTCAGACAACTCACGCTCGGTAGCGGCGGGCAGGGCTTTTCCTTCCCGGGCGACCTTGTCCTTGTACGCCGCCGTATCGAACCCTTTCTCCTGCCGTTGTTGCAGGGCTTGAATTTCCTCATTGACGTGGGCAAGGAAGCGCTCATCCTGATCCAGCTGCTCGATCAGCTCCGCTTCGTTGAGGCCGATCTCGATGGCCTTGGTCATGGCGTCATAAGCGCGTTTCAACCGGTGCGGGAAGTTGTACTTGTCGATGTACTCATCGATCATCGCCTCGACCGCCGGCAGACCACTGCTCAATAACAACTCGGAGTGTTTCTTCTCCTGTAGCGTACGTTTTACCCGTGAAGTAATCGGCATGTACTGAAGCAGGTTCATGCTCGGCTCTTCGCTGAACATGTCGGCCATAGCAATGTATTCACCGCGTTCCTTACGGGTGTGCTCATCACTGGGCTTGCGAATCAGTCGCGTGAGGTTGGCCGATACCGGGTAGATCAACGGGTTATGAATGCCGTTGGTGGTGAGGTAGTCGTTGACACGAGCCAGCACCGAGGGCAAGTCTTCGCCATTCTCGGGGTCGAACACGTCCATTTTGTTGATCACGAAGATAAAGCGGTCTTTGCTCTGCTTGCCGCCCTTGCGCATGGTATCAGCAACCAGGCCCAGCAGGTTACGGTCGTCATTAGTGCCCAGTTGGCTGGCATTGAGGACATAGAGGATCAGCGGATTACGCTTGGAGTCCTGAATGAAGCCCATGGTGGTACGTTGATGTTCTTCGTCCTGGCTGTTGTTGGGGCCGGGGGTATCGGTCAGTACCAGGCGAACGCTGTCACGCTCCTTAATTGCTTCGATGTTGCCTTCGATATTGATCTGTTGAGTATCAGTCAGCAGGTTCCATTCCTTGAGCGTCTCCAGAGTGACGTCATCATCCTGGCCGACTTTTTGCCCATTGCGGTTGATTCGCTGAGCGGCAAAACGCCCGCTCATCGCGTCGTTATCGGTAATTTTGGCAATGGTCGCCGTAGTGGCTTCGTTCGCTGCCGGCAACAGATCACGGCCGAGCATGGCGTTGATCAGTGTCGATTTTCCGGATGACATCGTGGCCACGACATAGACATCGAAGTCACGGTTGAACGCTTCATCTACCGACTTACGCACCTCATCGTTTTCGGTGATGAAGTGTTCGAACTTTGGATGCTGGCGCGCCTCTACCATAAGTTCGCGAATCTGCTCCAAGCGGGTTTCGGTCGCAACAGTTTCAATCCAGCTCAGCTCAATCTGCATGCCTTTAGAAGAGGCGACTTCAGCGGCCTCGACGATGTCCAGGTAGTCAGATTCAACACCCTTGAAGGTAATGTTGAATCTGTTGTCGCCATTGAACAGGTTGCTCAACTCATCGAACAGCTTCTCAACCCAGAGCTGCAGCCGCGACTCCTTATAACTAGACAGTTTGCAACCATCAGCAGGCGCCTGGCCATTAATCAAAAACGTCGTGTCGACGGTGAATGGATTGTGTTTGATTTCGATAATGTTCATAGAGTCTCAACCAATTGCCGTTGATGTTTTATTAGGGCTTCAACTGTTTTCAGACCACTGATGGCAACCAGTTGCTGTAGTTCGTTTTTCTCGCAGGCCTGCTCGTCGGAGGCTTTGACCTGACGTTGTCGCTCCAGGCTCGCCAACGCCTTGAATACCCGCTTCTTAATGGGGTCGGGAACCACCGTCGCGTGAAGCAGGGCACGTTTGTTATCGCCAAGCTCATCCAGGGCCTGTCGAAGTTTCGAGCGCTGGGCACGGGTCAGCGCTTCGTCCTTTAGTGCCTTGCGGGCGTAGAGAGCGGCATTGGCCATGGTTGGAATGATCATCGGGCTCTTGAAACCGATGGACGTCAAGTAGCGGTATGCGTTATCGACATAGACGCCGATTTCTTCACCTTTGTCAGGGTCGAGTAAGTCGACTTTATTGAGAATGAAATAAATGAGGTGACCGGGTTTCTTTGCCAGCTCTTCGCGAAGTTGCTCCAGGAACAGACGGTCATCCAGCGTGCCCAGTTGGCTGGCATTGAGCACATAACACAGGGCCTTGAAGGATACAGTGCGTACTGTCTCAAGCATCAGTTGGGCATGCCGTTCGTCCTGGCTATTGTTCGGCCCGGGTGTGTCGTGAAGCACTAGGCCGGGAGCAGGACTGGGAACGATCTTGAAGCTACCTGACAGGCTGATGCGCTTGACTTCGGTGTTGGCGTTCCAGTCACGAACAAGCGCCGCCGAAGTGTTTTGCTGACGGGCCAGTTCCTGGTCGGTGTAAGAGTAACAAGCACCGCTGAAGCATCTCGAGCCCTGGCGGTGCTCGATACTGGTCATGCACGCTGTGGTTGCTTCGTTGGCAGTATGCAAAAGCTCCTGCCCGATCAAGGCGTTGATGAAGGACGTCTTGCCGGCGCTCATGGTCGCCAGAACCAACACGTCGAAGGTTTCCTTGACCACAGGTCTACGCGACCTGAGTGTAGTTGCCCGTGTTTTTTTGGGCGCTATTGGTTTCATTTCCTTACTATCCCTATCCCTATCCCTATCCCGCCGGAACGCGTCTGGCAAAACTAAACCATGGGTGCATTAAGGCAGCACGGTAGCTCCGATCGCACGTACCCATTAAGCAGTCGGCCGGAATTCAATAGTCTTTAACGCTATTGATGAATAGGCCCTATGGGGCTGCTGACTCACGGATTTAAGCCTGCGCTCTGCCAGTAAATTGATATCAATTGGCTATCACGCCATTTTAGAGGATCTAGTACCCAAGGGGTCTTTCCCGAGAGGTGACTCGCTTGGGACAATGCAGATGTGGGGCTCGCCAGGGAGTCTCCGGAAAAATCCCGTTTGATCTGCTGAAAAGGTGCCTCGCTGAACATCTGCGGCAGAACATGATCCTCGATGATGACCTGTATTCACATTTCTACTCCCTGGGATTTTCTGATGGGTGTCATGTTCCGTGAGGTGCTCGATTCATCATACTCGCCGGTACTGGCAAACTGCCCAGATCTTGACTCGTTTCTCTGTTCGAATGCCGGGCCCCAGATCGAATCAACGTGGCCTCACCTGCTCGGTGAACTGGCTAAGCGAATTCTGCAGTTCCCGAACGCGCTTGCGCTCGGCCTGCAGCGTGCGCTTGAGCTCGCGATTTTCACTTTCGAAGATGCGCGCCCAACGCATGGCCTCGCGGCAGCGGCTAAAGCCCTCCCACAGGTCGCGCAGCTTGATGTATTGCAACAACATCACCAGCAGGATCACGCCGATCATGCCCATTGCGATCAACGCAACCCAGTCATAGGTACTCATGTGTCTTCTCCTAGTGAGGCGATGTGCCTTCATGCCATGAAGAAGATATGTATAGTTAAGCGACAGATCTACTGTGTAGACCCATACAGGTAAAGTATTAGCACACATGCATAACTGGTGGAGGCAAGCCCTCTTTCGCTCAGGTAGCTGGCAAGGCCAGCTGAAAGAGGGGTAATCGACGCAGAGTCCTAGTGCCGGTCGACACATTCCTCGAACGGCATCAACTCTCATGTGTCAAATAACCTTACACACGAGAGCCATGTCCCCACGGCCCTCACAAGCGCCAACGTGCGAGTAACTCCGCCTTGGCGCCCTTGAGCCAGCCCGCCTGGCGGATGGTCAACGCCTTGCTCCCCCATTTCGCGCATCGCTCCGGCCACTCGCCCGGCATCAAAACATCGCTGCGCGGTGCCACGGTCCTGCTCCAGCCACACGCGTCGCAGACACAGGTAAACGGCTTGGGTTTGATCGGCATTGCTTCTCTCCTTGATACCTATGCGAATGCATTACCTGCGGCCAGTGCCCTGGTAGTGCCTCCAGTGATGCCATGCTCTCATCCCAATGTCGGCATCGTCGCTTGTCAGCTTAACTTGGATCTACAGCGGACCTTGCACGATACGTCACTTGTCACGACAGGTCTTTCCTATAGAGTGACGCTACCCACCCCATCAAACATCAGGAGAGCCAATGAAACGCAAGCAGACCGTCGAGCAGGTGCGTTGGGACCTGGCACTACGCTACCGGTTGATAGAAACCGTCGTCTGGTGGGAGGGGCGCCTGACCACCGGCCACCTGATGCAGAGTTTCGGCATCAGCCGGCAACAGGCCTCCAAGGACATCAACACCTACATCACCGAGCATGCGTCAAAGAACCTGGCCTACGACAAACAGCTCAAGGGCTATGTACCCACCAAGCAATTCAAGCCCAGGTTCATCGACGACAGCGCCAGCGCCTACCTGCACCTGCTGTACCAGAACAACGAACGCGCGCCCCATATCGACGGCCTCGCCCTGGCCTATGCCCACACCAATGTGCTGGAAGTCCCGGACCGGCCGATTCGCCCGGAGGTGCTGCGCCCCTTGCTCAAGGCCTGCCGAGAAGGCCTGCGTCTGGAAACCGAGTACGTGTCGCTGAACACGCCGAACGTGGAAGTTCGCCTGATCGCCCCCCATACTCTGGTCTACACCGGCATGCGCTGGCATGTGCGCGCCTATTGCGAAAAGAACGGCCAGTATCGCGACTTCGTCCTCAGCCGCCTGCGCGGGAAGCCTGACTTGCTCGACGAGTCGCCCAACACGCGGGCGCTGGACGAAGAATGGAATTCCGAGGTGCAGGTCATCTTCGAGCCCGACGGGCGACTGAACGCGGCACAGAAGGCCATCATCGAAGTCGACTTCGGCATGCATCATGGGCAGTTGGTGGTGTCTAGCCGCAAGGCCTTGGTGAAATACGTGCTGCAGCGCTTCCACATCGACCCGCGTAACCTGGCTACCAGCCCCGAGGCGCAGCAAATCGTGGTAAAAAACCTCAAGGATTTGCGCCCCTGGCTGATGACCGACTGATGCCGCCAGCTCAATGCGCCGCGCCGGTGGCGGGATGTGGCCCACCATCGGATCGGCAGCTCGCACAGGTCAGTTGTAGGTGGCTTACGCTTCAGCCAGGTCGGTCGGCGTCAGCGGCCAACGCTTCACCGCGAAACTGGCCAGCACCTGGCTTCGCTCCACTAGGGCGTTCTTCGAGTACGCGGGACTGCAGTTGGCGCCACTGGCGGCCAATGCCTTGATCAAATTGAACTGCGAGTTCCTGTAGAGCTTGGGTTCGCTCATCTTCTTCTCCGCAGAACAGTTACTGCACGCACTGTTGATGCGTTTCTCCAGCGGCGCCAGGTTGCCGATCAGGTGGAGGTGCTCCAGGTACGATTCCGTACTGTGGAAGCCATACAGGCGCACGCCGAACGAGGTTTCCTGGGGCAGAATGTGTTCGATCGTCAGCCCCTCGGTATTGATAAGTACAAGGTCGCCTATTTCCAGATCAGATTGGCCCGCCTCCCGCCTTGCCGCCCCCTCAGCCTCAAGAAGAATGCGCGGTAGACCCGGGTTCCTGAACATATCTTCGTTGACCAGCTTGGCTTCGAACCGGGCACTGGGCATGAAGCGCTGGCAGAAATTCACTAGGCGCTCGGCGATCTGCAGCGGGCTCAACCGACCGAAGTCTCGCATCAGCGCGGCCATGTCCGCCTGTGGGTTGGTACCCTGTAACTTGAATACGCGCAAGTCTGCCAGCTCGACCAGTTGCAGCAAGGTGTAATCCAGTTGCTGCGGGACGCGAACATCGAGCATCCGCTCATTGTGCAAGCGCACCAGCAGCGGATAGAGGGTGGCGGCCAGGTCCTGCACTACCAACAGCAAATACAGCTCGCGATTGCTGCGAGTGGCCTCAGCCAGTGCCAGTAGACCCTTGAAGAACCGCTCCAGGTCACATACGTAGTCTTCGATGAAAGCCGCCAGGCGTTCGGGGTCGTTGCGCATACCTTTGAGCGCTGGCTTGAGGAACGACTCCAGTACCGTCTCCGAAGTCGCACCATGATCCGCACCCGCTTGCACGTCATGCTTCTCACCATCAAAGGCGAAGTAGTGATAGCGCAGCACATCGTCCTCACGGAAGGGGTCCCGATTAATCATGCGAATCTGGTAGCCCGTCTCCCCTGCCAGTTTCTTCAAGCGGCTGAAGCAGCGGAACGCCTCGCCAAAACGGTCGGAGACCAACGCATCCAACTGGCCGCCCAGGAAGCGGTTGGAGTAGTAGATCAACAGGCTTTTGGCGATATCCATCTTGGCCAGGGGCACACCACGGTCATTCACCGACTGAAACATACGGATGGCCTTGCCCTCGTTGACCTCAGTGAAGTCCAGCACCTCGAGGCGGCTGATCGCAAGCAGCCAGTTCTTGATGGCCTCCTGCCCCTGACGGGTCTTAATGTTCGCCACCCGCTGACGAATCCAGTGATGGGCGGCCAGCAGCCGCTGCTGGCCATCGGACTCCGGCTGTGGGTGCTGATCGTTGAGCAGCGCGGTGAAGAACTCCTGATTGACACCCAGCACCGTGAATTTCGGGCCGTGCACCGGATGCTTGATGTAGGTGCCCCGGTAATGCTCCTTGATCGCCGGTTCCTCAACCGCATCCACCAATGCTTCGAGCAACAGGGTCAGCGTCGTCAGGCGTTGCTGCCCATCCACCACCTTGACTGGGGCCGTCTTGCCCATCTGGGACAGGATGAAGGTGCCCAGGTAATGGCCACCATCCAGCTCCATGGCCTCCTCGATATCCTCGAAAAGGTCGTCGATGTTGCTGGTCGTCCAGGCGTAGTCCCGCTGGTAGGCAGGAATTTCCAGGGTCTTCCCCGTGAAGAACTGTTCGATGGTTTGTGTAGCCAAGATCCGTTTCCTTATGTGATCGGCGGGCGCGAAGCCGCGCCCAGCCTATCCCGGCGGATAGCTTTTAGCCATAACCCGACGCGCGTCAAACCGAACTGGCGGCCGCTTCCCGCGCCGCTTTCTCACGCTTCATCTCGCTGTACTCGCGATACAGCTCATAGCTCTTGGTGGCGATCACGATAAAACCGACAACGGCGAAAATGTTCTTCATGGCTGGCTGCTCCTGATTGATCGACTTGGTTGCCCATACCCTAAGCAAAAGTCCATCTCCCCGTCCAAGATGTCTATTCATACAGGTAAACAAACGCAGCGGATTCAGAGGCGACCGGTAGGTCACCCCCCCCTATCTGCATTGCCATCTCCGGCCATGTGTAAAGTTTTTAGGCGCCGGGCGCCGTTTCGCGCAACCCACGCCACCACGGCGACTACCAACGGGCACTGCCCCTTCACCGTGACCTGGATATCCCATCACCTCCAGGGAACTTATTCTGTAAATAAGTTCCCATACTGGGTGGATACACACTAACCCAGTACCAACACATTCCTATGCTCGGCTGTATCCAAAGCCATGTGCTCCATCTCCATAACGCTTTGTGGCCGCCTTGCAAAGATAGCTGGCTCGATAAAACAGTTCAGGCAACTGATCCACATTTCCTGGCCGGACATTCCGATCTACTCGGTACTCTGCATTCTTAGGGATTTCCACCAAGCCCTTCACTTGCTCAAATTCGCACTTCAGCGCACTGGCCCAAGCCTCCTGCATACGGGTGATCATATTAGGCCTCTGTGGCTGCAACCGCCCTACTGTGTAATAGGCGTCTCTGTTCAGAAGGATCAGCAAGTGGTAATGCGGACGCCCTCCCCAGCCCACTTCTCTCGCCCAAACGTAACGCACCCTGCAGTCATGGGCGTACTTGTTCTGCTCACGCGCCTTATCACGGTTATGCTCAATTTTTGCTTTGAACGACTCAAGGAATCTACTGATCACACGATTTGACAAAGCGTCATCCGGAATCCCCATCAGACGTGGAAGACGCAAATCCACCCGGAAAGCAATCACCCTAGGATACTGATCAAGGGCAAGGTTAATGGTGCGATTCAGCGCTTCAAGGTACCCAAGTATAAAAGGCCCTTTTTCAACCATTATCGGCAAACCTTGGAATATAGCTGCTGAGTACAAACGAAGATTACGGTTTTCGGAAAAACGAAGCATGGTTACTATCTACTTTGTTAATGTTCATATCTTCAGTCAACTTGGTAGTTATTTACACGCCCACCACAACCCATTGAGCTAGACCTCAATGGGCTCATCACACAGACACCAACTCTCAACAACAACCACCTAAGAAAAACTGTCAACCCCCAGGCATAAAACAGACAACCATAATAGATACACTTTGAAGGGTCCTCTATCACTTAACCTAATGATTAAATAGATATCAGATTCTACATGAGCGATAGACAAGACTTATTAGAAGGTAGTAATTAAACCATTAAAGCATACTACCCACACCGAAAACCCCAGCAGTAGAAACCCAAGAGAAAGTTAAAGAATTCCTGTTCAGAATCAGAAAATCAACACTATCAAAAGGTCCGACAAAAAAAACATCATGTCCGGGAGTCAACCGGACATGATTTTTTCATTGAAAGAAAATAAAGCAAACAAGAAGCAGACCAGATGCCAAGGACAAGCCCATCAAGCCCTACTGATTGCGCTCCACTAGCCTAGTCTGAATCCAACCATGAACCTCAGACTCCAACCAGCCAACAGAGCGCCCGCCTAGCGAAAGAGGCTTCGGAAATATCCCTTCAGCAACGTATTTATACACCGTAGATCGGGCCAGACCTGTTGTTTCAATAACAGTTTTCATTCGAAGTATGCGCATGATCAACTCCTCAAATCCGTACACAGGATCTAGGAGGTCGGTAAAGAGTTACTGCCCACTACTGGCATACAGAGCGACTTACCCCCGATACCGATAGCGCGTAGGAGTATGAACCTGAAAAAGAAGTCCAAAACGATAACGGTCAATTTCAGGCAGTTCCTCCTCACTTGAAAACCTCTCGCACGCAGGCTCGCCAAGATTGCTCTCATTCATGACAAAGCATTCTCCTGCTCGAAAACTATTACCAGGAACAATCAACAGAGACCGACCAACAGCAAACCGCCCAAAGTATGGACCGGGCTCAAAACTCGGCAGGATCTGCAACCCGGCAATTTCGTGCGAAAAACCCTTAACACTTAAAACCAAACTCTGGATACGCCGAGCCATCAAAACAGCGACTACATAAATGAACTCAAAAAACAGCTCGCCTCGAAGGCCGTCATCCTTGAAGTCTCGCCCTAAGCCCGTTCCTTTACTGAAATCTTTCTTGATTCGCACCAGCAATTCATCATCAGAGTTAAACTGACCTAGCTCCAAGGCTTTCCAATGTTTGGACAGCAGCCCTGACGCGTACTCCTCCAATCTAACCTGAAGCGCTCTCGACGAGCTTCTATCCTTGGCTAAAGAAGAAAACAACCCCGCCAGCGCATTAAATCTATCGCTATCAGGCAGTATTCCAGAAAACTTTTTATGCCTCTCGAAGCCCAGCCCTTTGCCAAGCCCCGCAGAGCCAATGATGGCTGCAACCTCACTCATCCCCCCCGAATCCCCACTGGATTTCGAGACGAAAGTTAGCGCGATCGCTCCCGAACTACCTTTTTGAAAAAAATTATGGTGAAAATTAATAAAATAAACTGACTTTGAAACACCCAATGCAACAGACGTTGCAACACCAGGGATCACCCCTCTCATGACCCTCAGAGCGATCAATTTGTGCACCTGGGCCTTTATTCGATCTCGATTCAGACCAGTAGCCCTGGACAGCCTGGATACTCCGACTCCCCGTACAACCCCAAATTGATCGGCGTACAGAAGCAGAGTGGACAGTAGCAACCGATTACAAACACTCAAGCCACCCTTACAGTTTTCTGCAGAAGGGTTTAGTACGTGATCAATTCTCAGTCTATTTATCACATTGAGCTTTTCGTTCTCGCCTTCCAACAACCTGGATAATTTACTTGAAGCCCGATACCCACTCTTGGGACGCCCCCGCCCGCAGACGATAGGGGTGCGTATTAAAAGATCTTCGGCCACCAATTCAGACAGAGCGCTAGATACCACACGATCCGTAGCACCTGAGACCTTGGCTAACTCCTTAACCCCGATTGTGATCGACTCGCACAGCCCGTACAGCTGCACGAACCTTACAAGGACAAACTTCGCCTCAGGGCTGATCCCAGCCAATCCAAGACCCAACAGAACGCAGTGCATCACCCACCCTCATCCCTTTAGAAAGGCAGCCATTAAATCGTAGAATAACACCCTGTTTCAAGTGCATAAAGAATAGCTTATGCTACTACGTAACGTCACTCCGTAACGCCACACAAAAAATCATTCAATTTTAATAAGCGCATTAGCGAGGGATTCCTTGGAAAAGGCACAAAACAGGCTTGGATGGATAAAAAAAGACAACCAAGACATGCTGAAGTGGGCCATTCGATATTTAAACAACCACAGAGCAAGTATTCCCGAACAAACCACATACGAGGAACTTATAGGGGCATCTGAGAAATGGCCTGACAGTAGCGAAATACGAGAAATTCTAAAAAAGATGAAAGGCGCCTGGCGTCAAAAGAA
>NZ_MBPN01000109.1 GCF_001695625.1 Pseudomonas defluvii | reverse complement strand
GTGGCGGGCCGGGTCGTGGCCGCACGCCCTTGCCTTTTGAGAAGCTGCGCGCCAATGGTCAAGCACACGCCCACCTCCATGCCCCAACACCCACCGCCCGAGACCGCTCAGACCCTGCTGGACCTGATGCATGCTCAAGGTGAAGTGGCTCGCCTGAGCGAACGCGAACAGCTGTTCAGCTCGTTGCTCGACAGCGTCAATGCCGTGCTCTGGGCCTTTGACTGGGAAAGCCGCAAGGTGCTCTACGTCAGCCCGGCGTACGAGCGTATCTTCGGTCGCCCCGCCAACTTGCTGTTGGCCGACTACAACGCGTGGCGCAACAGCGTTTTCCCGGAAGATCTGGAGTACGCCGAACGCAGCCTTGCCGAAGTACTGGTCAAAGGCGCCGTGGAAAACCGCGAGTACCGCATCCTGACAGCCGACGGCCAGCTTCGCTGGCTCAGTGACAAGTGCTTCATCAACCAACAGACTGACGGCGATCATCGGGTAATCGTGGTTGGTATCGCCGAAGACATCACCGAAAAAAAGCAGCTTGAAGGTGAACTGCAACGCCTGGCAACGACCGACGTGCTGACCCAGAGCAGCAATCGCCGGCACTTCTTCGACTGTGCCCGCAGCGCCTTTGCAAAGGCCCGCCAGGATGACACCGCCCTGTGCTTCCTGCTGCTGGACATTGATGACTTCAAACAGATAAACGATACCTATGGCCACCCGACCGGCGACCAGGTGCTGCTGCGCATCGCCGACAGCGGCAAAGCCGTCCTGCGCCGCGGTGATCTGTTCGGACGAATCGGCGGCGAAGAGTTCGCCGCGATATTCCCTGACTGCACACCGGAAATGGCGCAGCACATTGCCGAGCGCTTGCAACGCGAGATCCAACGCCTGAGCTTCAGTCACGAAGATCAAACCTTCGGGGTAACCGTCAGCCAAGGGCTGACCGGCATTGTCGATACCGACAAAACCCTCGACAGCCTGTTCGCCCGTGCCGATGCGGCGATGTACCAGGCCAAGCGACAAGGCAAGAACCAGATTGTTCTAGGCTGAGCGCTGGCGACAGCAATCAGGCACTCACCCCCTGCGCAAACGCCTCAACTCGCTTGCGCCAACCTTGAGCAGGCGTGCTGCCTTGCTCTCGACGATGGTGTCCAGCGACGCCTCGGCGGGCAAGTGCACCAGTTGTCCGACCAGGTTCATGACCAAGGCTTCCCGCGAGTAGACCCCACCGCCAAGGTGGTACACCCCCGCGATCAACTCACGCAGCTCCAGCGGCAGGCGCCAGCGTGTACGCAGTGCCGAGCCATAGGCCGCCGCCGATTGAGACAGGGCCAGCTCGACACTGGCTTCGTCCAGCTCACCACCGGCCAGGCGCCATTCCTGCATGCAGCGCAACACCGCCAACTCACCCAGGCAATGGAGCAAACCTGCGCAGTAACAGCGTTCCTCATCCAGCTCAAGGATGCGCGCCAGGGTGCGGGCATACTCTGCCGTATGCAACGACAGCGCCCAGTAACGCTCGGCATAGCCAGACAGCAGTGGATCATCGAGCTTGGCGCTGCGCTTGAGCGCAAGGCCGAGAATCAGGTTCATGCTCTGGGTCGAGCCCAGTTTGTTCAGGGCCTGCAACAAGGACTGTACCTGCCCGTCATGATGCACCGCAGCGCTGTTGGCCGCTGCAATCAACACGGCCGTGATCTGCGGATCGGTGCGGATCTCTTCCTCCAGGACCTTCAGATTCAAGCCTTGTGCCTTCAGGCTGCGCTTGACCGCCTTCTGAACATCGGCCAGCAGCGGGCCACCGTCAGCGGTAGCGCGGCGGTCCTCAAGAAAACGCGTTAATGTCATGCTGGCTGGCAGCGACGGCACAGAACAGGCAACTGGTGCACCGGCCGAAAGCAACAGCTGCTCCAGACGCTGACGCAGCGAATCCATGTTCAAGGGTTTGCTCATGTACGCGGTAGGCGCCAGCGGCAAGGCCTCTCGCACACTGGCACTGTCGCTACGACTGCTCAACAAAATGAACGGCAACGGCGGCTGACGGCGCTTGGCACGCACCGAGCGCAGCAGGTCAAGACCATCCAGCCCAGGCAATTCACGCGAGGCAATGATCAGGTCAGGCTGGGTGGCCAGCGCAGAGAGCGCCTCATGACCATCAGCGCACACCTGCAGGGACGCATCACAGCGCACATCCAGCAACACCTGAGTCAGCATGTCTCGTACCCATGGGTCGCCTTCGGCGATCAACACACAGGGCTGGCCGGGTGAATCTGCAACAGTCATACGGTTCTCCTGAAAACGTCTGCATGCAATCCACTGCACCTTCCAAGATGTCCATTGCTGGCTACCTTAGTACGCCGCCCATTCCTTTGGCATAAAAAAAACCCGCCGAAGCGGGTTTTTTCTTTAGCGCGTCACAGTTTACGCGAGTTCGGCGAAGCACTCTTCAATGATTGCCAAGCCTTTGTCCAACTGTGCGTCTGGCGCGGTCAGCGGAACCAGGATACGCAGGACGTTGCCGTAGGTGCCGCACGACAGCAGGATCAGGCCCTTGTCGCGTGCCTTGGCTACAACCTGAGCAACGGCGGCAGGGTTTGGCGCGTGGGAGTCCTTACCTTCGAAGACTTCAACGGCGATCATCGAGCCCAGGGCACGCACGTCACCGATCACTGGGTACTTGTCCTGAATCTTGCGCAGGCCAGCAACCAGGCGCTCGCCAACAGCGTTGCTGCGCTCCAGCAGTTTCTCTTCTTCGAACACTTCCATCACGGCCAGAGCAGCGGCGCATGCGATCGGGCTACCGGCATAGGTGCCGCCCAGGCCGCCTGGGGCGATAGCGTCCATGTATTCGGCCTTGCCGCAAACACCGGCCAGTGGGAAACCACCGGCGATGGATTTGGCGAAGGTGGTCAGGTCTGGGGCAACACCCATCTGCTCCATCGCGAAGAAGGTGCCAGTACGGCCAGCGCCGGTCTGTACTTCGTCAGCGATCATCAGGATGCCGTGCTGGTCGCACAGGGCGCGCAGACGCTTCATGAACTCTTTAGGCGCAACGTAGAAACCACCTTCGCCCTGTACTGGCTCGATGATGATCGCGGCGATGTCTTTTGGCTCAGCGTCGTTCTTGAAGATGCGCTCGATGCTGGCGATCGAATCGTCGACGCTCACACCGTGCAGTGCGCATGGGTACAGTGCGCGGAAGATGCCGCCTGGCATCAGGCCCATACCAGCCGAGTAAGGCACGACTTTACCGGTCAGGCCCAGGGTCATCATGGTACGACCGTGGTACGCGCCGGTGAACGCGATCACGCCGGTACGGCCAGTGGCGGCACGGGCGATCTTCACGGCGTTCTCAACGGCTTCGGAACCGGTGGTGACCAGCAGGGTTTTCTTGGCGAAGTCGCCTGGAACCTTGGCGTTGATCTTCTCGCACACTTCAACGTACGGCTCGTAGGCCAGTACCTGGAAGCAGGTGTGAGTCAGCTTGTGCAGCTGTTTTTCAACAGCGGCGATGACTTTCGGGTGCACGTGACCGGTGTTCAGTACCGCGATACCGCCAGCGAAGTCGATGAACTCGCGACCTTCAACGTCGGTAACAGTGGCGTTCTTCGCGCTGTCAGCGAAGATTGGGTGGATCTGGCCAACACCGCGTGGGACGGCGGCTACACGGCGTTGCATCAAGGATTCGTTGGTCTTGTTGCTCATGAACATGTCCTCATTCGCCACACAGTGGCGTAGTTTCAAGGCTTGGGCGACCGGGGTTCAACTGCCACAGCATGCGCTGATCGACTGCTACAGGATCCGGGGCGCCAGGTATCGGCTTGTGTCTAAAAAGGCCAGCGAGGCGTCACTCTCGCGCCTCGCTGGCAGAGGTAAAACGTTAACCGGCGATCAAACGCTGATGCACAGGTATTTGATTTCCAGGTAGTCCTCGATGCCATACTTGGAGCCTTCACGGCCCAGGCCCGAAGCCTTGATGCCGCCGAACGGTGCGACTTCGTTGGAGATCAAACCGGTGTTGATACCGACCATGCCGTATTCCAGCGCTTCAGCAACACGGAACACACGGCTCATGTCGCGGGCATAGAAGTACGAGGCCAGGCCGAATTCGGTGTCGTTGGACATGGCGATGACTTCGGCCTCGTCCTTGAAACGGAACAGCGGTGCCAGCGGGCCAAAGGTTTCTTCCTTGGCCACAGCAGCCGTCTTCGGTACGTCGACCAGTACGGTCGGCTCGAAGAAGTTGCCCTCGATCAGCTTGCCACCGGTCAGTACCTTGGCGCCTTTGCTAACGGCGTCAGCAATGTGCTCCTGGACCTTGGCCACAGCCTTGTGGTCGATCAGCGGGCCAGTGGTGGTGCCTTCTTCCAGACCGTTGCCGATCTTCAGTTTGGCGACCGCTGCACGCAGCTTCTCGGCGAAGGCATCGTAGACACCATCCTGCACGTAGATACGGTTAGCGCAGACACAGGTCTGGCCGTTGTTGCGGTACTTGGAGATGATCGCGCCTTCAACGGCCTTATCCAGGTCTGCGTCGTCGAACACGATGAACGGTGCGTTACCGCCCAGCTCCAGGGAAACCTTCTTGATGTCCTTGGCGCATTCGGCCATCAGCTGGCGACCGATTTCGGTCGAGCCGGTGAACGACAGCTTGCGCACGATCGGGTTGCCGGTCAGCTCGCTGCCGATGTCGCCAGCGCTGCCGGTCACCACGCTCAGCACGCCTTGCGGAATGCCGGCACGGTGCGCCAGCTCAACCAGGGCCAGGGCCGAGTAAGGGGTCTGCGAAGCAGGCTTGAGCACCATGGTGCAACCGGCGGCCAGGGCTGGGCCGGCTTTACGGGTGATCATCGCCGCCGGGAAGTTCCACGGGGTGATCGCGGCAGTAACACCGATTGGCTGCTTGATAACGATCAGGCGCTTGTCTGGCTGATGGCCAGGAATGGTGTCGCCGTAAACGCGCTTGGCTTCTTCAGCGAACCACTCGATGAAGGAAGCGGCATAGGCGATCTCGCCCTTGGCTTCGGCCAGTGGCTTGCCCTGCTCGGTGGTCATCAGGCGCGCCAGGTCATCCTGGTGCTCAATCATCAATTCAAACCAACGACGCAGCTTGCCAGCGCGCTCTTTGGCGGTCAGTGCGCGCCAGGCTGGCAGCGCCTTGTCGGCGGCCTCAATGGCACGGCGGGTCTCGGCGGCGCCCATCTTCGGCACGGTGCCGATGATTTCGCCCGTTGCCGGGTTGTTCACCTTGATCGTCTGACCGTTGTCCGCGTCCAGCCAGATACCATCGATATAGGCTTGCTGGCGGAACAACTGGGCGTCTTTAAGCTGCATGTCGGCGTCCTTAACAGCACCGTGCGCACACGGAGCGAATTGTTGATTGTAAAAAAGGAGCCCTCAGGTGGGGCTGCCGTCAGGAATTCACACACCGGGCCAGCCCACGAAACCACCGTCGCAGGATCAGGCACCACGCAAGAGCGTTTGAAATCTCAAACGAATCCTAGGATTAAAGGGGTTAAAGGACAATAGGCTGTTCGAAAAAAAGAACAAAAAGCTGCTCAAAGAACCTTTTTTCGGATCAACGTCACTTATAGCCCCTTCAGTGTGCGAAATCGACTACAGATTCTGACGATGGACGCCGACAGGTGAGATGGGTATCATGGCGCCCGCGTTGCACTCGTAGCTCAGCTGGATAGAGTACTGCCCTCCGAAGGCAATACTCGTCGGGTTGAGAAGGGTGACAGCTAGTGGTCAAATGACCGCCGCAACAATTACGCACCAGTAGCTCAGCTGGATAGAGTACCGCCCTCCGAAGGCGGTGGTCGTGGGTTCGAATCCCGCCTGGTGCGCCATATCTCATTGATTTATCGATCTTTTTGTAAAAGAACGATTCTTCAGCTCGCTCCAACTTACAGCCACACTCCGAAATCAAATCAACTGCTTTTGAAGCGGCCAATGAGTACTGCCTGAATGGCTCGTTTTAGGCTGATTTTCGGGCTGTGCCAATTCTGTGCCTAAACCGTGCCTTACCGTTGCGCACGGTTTATGTCCCAAGCGTTTTACTGAGTACTAGCCGTGTGTACCGGAAATGCTTCAGCGCACCTAGCCTGTAACCAGTTCACCCCAACATGCCTCTCATGCTCTGCTGCAACGACGACTTGAGCGCCGCATCACTGGCTACCAGGCGGTAAAGCTCTAGATCCTGGCGGCGTATCAGCATCACTTCTTCGAAGATCTTCTCGAACGCCAGGGCACGGTGGTCTTCGTCCTGACTTTTCTGGTACTTGGGCTCAAAGTCCGGGTGTTCCTGAATACCTTTGAGGATGCTCAGGAACTTCACGCGCTTTTCTTCCGTGGTCACACCCCAGCCTTGGAACCAGCGCTCGTTGAAGCTCTGGATGATCTGGTCCAGCGGGTCTTTTTCCTGCTCGCCGCCATGTACCCCGCGCGGGTTTGGGTTGGCGGGATCCAGTTCGGTTTCCGCGTCATCCAACGCAATGCTGTGGTTCAGCTTTACCCGCTCTAACCCATAGGACGCCAGGTCAACCGAGTTGAGCAGGGCATCAATTTCGTCGGCGTCTTTGTCCTTGACCTTGAGTTTCGGGATTAGGAACTTGAGGAACCAGAACAGCTTTTCCCAGGCCACAATCTCGTACGGCATAATCGAAGCCATCTGGCCGTAGATCTTCACGAACTGCTTGGCCTTGATCTTGAAATCGACCTTGGCTTCATCCTCCAACTCCAGTTCCACGTCGAAGCGCTCAACGGCGATATCGATCAGCACCGCCAGCTGTTCGGCATCGACATTGTCGAAGTACTGCGTGGCAAATGCCTCCACCTCCGACCATTCGTAGACGCCGACCTCTTCCAATTGGTCCTTGAGTTCGTGCAATACATTGATGTCCGTAGCGCCGGACAGGCTGGTGGCGGTGTAGAACGGGTCGAAGGAGGCCTTGATGTCCTCCACCTGATTGAAGAAATCCAGAACGAACAAGTCTTCGGTCTTTTTGCCCCACTTCGGCGCGGCGCGATTGAGGCGCGACAGCGCCTGCACGGCGAGTACGTACTGCAGCTTCTTGTCCACGTACATGGCACACAGCTTGGGCTGATCGAAGCCGGTCAGGTACTTGTTGGCCACCACCAGTAAGCGGTACTCGTCGGTGTCGAACTTGTCCCGCGTATCCCCTTCGGCAAAGCCGTTGATGCCGGCTTCGCTGTACTCGATGCCATCAACCAGTTTTTCCCCGGAGAAGGCAATCAGCGCCTTGAATGGATTACCGCGCGCCGCCAGCAGACGGATGATGGCCTTGTGATAACGGATGGCTGACTCGATGTTCTGGGTGATGACCATGCCCTTGGCCTGACCCTTGAGCTTTTTCGGCGTGACCACCTGCTCGATGAAGTGCTCCAGCATCACGTCGGCCTTGACGTCGATGGTCTGCTGGTCGCGCTCGACATAGGCGCGCAGCTTCTTCTGCGCCTTCAGTTTGTCGAATAGCGGGTTGTCCTCGATGGACTTCTGAATCTCGTAGTAGCTGCGGTAAGTGGTGTAGTTGGCCAGCACATCGAGGATAAAGCCCTCCTCGATGGCCTGTTTCATCGAGTACAGGTGGAAGGGTGCGAAGCGGCCATCTGCCTGCTGCTCACCGAATTTTTCCAGCGTGCTGTTCTTCGGCGTGGCGGTGAAGGCGAAGTACGAGGCATTACCGCGCATCTTGCTGTTCTTGATGGCGCTGAGGATCTTCTCCTGAGTGTCGTCTTGATCGTCGCCGCCCATCACCGAATTCATCGTCCCGTGGCTGCTGCCGTCCTGCGAGCTGTGCGCCTCATCGATGATCACGGCGAAGCGCTTGCCGGCCATGTCGTCAATGCCATCGACGATCCAGGGGAACTTCTGGATGGTGGTGATTATGATCTTCTTGCCTTGCTCCAACGCCTGTTTGAGGTCGGATGACTTCAGCGCCGGGGCGATGATGTTTTTCACCTCGGAGAACTCGCGCAGGTTCTCACGCAACTGCTTGTCCAGCAGGCGGCGGTCGGTCACCACAATCACCGAGTCAAACAGCGGCACATCCAGGCCACGCGCGCCAGCAACCTCCAGCGAGGCCGGATAGGTTTCGATCAGCTGATAGGCCGCCCAGGTGATGGAGTTGGACTTGCCCGAGCCGGCCGAATGCTGGATCAAGTAGCGCTGACCCACGCCGTGCTGGCTGGCATGGTCTACCAGACGGCGCACCACATCCAGCTGGTGGTAACGCGGAAAGAACAGCGTGCGCTTGGCCAGTGGCGTCTTGCTGCTGCCGTCCAGGCGCACAAAGTGCTGGATGATATTGGCCACGCTCTCGCGGCTGAAGATCTCCCGCCACAGGTAGGCGCTCTTATGCCCAGCCGGGTTGGGCGAGTTGCCGGCACCGTGGTTGTGGCCCTTGTTGAACGGCAGGAAGAACGTCGCGGCACCGGCCAACTTGGTGGTCATGTAGACCTCGTCGGTATCCACCGTCATGTGGACCAAGCAACGGCCGAATTGCAGCAGCGGTTGGCCCGTGTCGCGGTCCTGCTTGTACTGCTTCTGCCCGTGATAACGGGCATTCTGGCCCGTCCAGGGGTTCTTCAGTTCCAGGGTGGCGAAGGGCAAGCCGTTGATAAACAGCACTAGGTCGATCTCTTCCAGCGGATTACTCGAGGAGTAACGCACCTGGCGGGTGCTGCTGAAGATATTCGCCGCAAACTGCTGTTTGACCCATGCCGAGCTGCTGGCCAATGGCGCGGGGTAAATTAGGTTGAGGTGTACATCATCGATGGACAGGCCGCGCTTGAGCAGGTGCAGCACGCCGTACTTCTTCGCCAGCCGGTCGAAGCGCTCCAGAATGCGCAGGTCCCAGTCCTCGTAGCGCTGCTTGAGGCGCTCCAGCTCATCGCCCTGGCTGTCCTGCAGGAATTGCCACAGGCAGCGGGTATCCACCGCATAGCGCGGATTGAAATCCGAGGCGCGGCCTAGTTGATAGCCGTGGTTGGGGCCTGCAGGTATGGGGCGCATCTTAACCAATGCAGCTGCGCTGGCGGTGTAATCGCTGTTTGTTTGGCCGCAAATACAGCGAAGGAGCCTTTCGGCCCCTTCGAACTTAGTTACCCAACAGGCTTTCAAGCTTCTCGATCAGGAAGTCCAGCGGGCTACGACCCTCCAGGCGTTTTTCGAAAACTTCGTTGCGGTGGTAAGCGACCCAGGTTTCTAGGGCATGCCGATTATCTTTCTCGTAGCCGGAGCCAAGGATGCAAACAAGCTCTGTGCCATAAGGGTTCTCAAGGTAGTGACTCATGGCTGAGGCCAGATGCTTGAGGTACTTATGCTCGCGGGCCTCCATCGATGGATGCAGAGGGGTCACGTTGTCACGTTTGATCAGTTTCATGTGTAAGCTCCTCAGGCCTTGAGATTGGCTCTAATCAGGTTGTCGAATGCACTGCCGTCACGGCGGGTCAGGTTGGGCACATAACGCGAATAAACACGGAACAGCATCTCAGTGGTGGTGTGCCCCATCTGCCGGGCGATCCACTCCGGGTTTTCACCGGCAGCCAGCCAAAGGGTCGCGGCTGTATGGCGGGTATGATAGGGACGCCGCCTGCGCAAACCCAGGTGACGCAGCAGCGGGTACCAAACCCGGTCATTGATGTTGCGGTATGCGTGCGGCGTACCTTCGCGGGTGCAGAAGACGAACTGGCCGCTGCCGGTTTTCTCCCGCTGGGCAAGAAGCGCCTGGTAAACCGGCTCGGACATATCGATTTCGCGCTGTGAGCCGTCATTCTTGGTGTAGTCGAGCTTGCCGCCCACCCAGGTTTCACGGATCAGAATCTGCCGACGCTGAAAGTCGACGTACTTCCACTGCAAACCATCAACTTCGGCTGTGCGCAGTCCTGTGAAAAAGCGCACGGTGTAGTAGTTGCGGAAGTCCTCACGCACGGCACCGAGAATCTGCAGCACCTCATCCAGAGTGAAAGGCTCTACGTCTGTCTTGGGGACTTTCAGTGATTTGATGTTGAGGTATGGCGAGGTAAACTCGAACCGGTCAGCTGCCTCACTAAGGATCATGCGCAATGGCGTCATGATGTGGTTGATTCGCGTCGCTGTCAGACTCTGACCTTTCTGCCCGGGGACTTTGCCGAGTGCCGAGCGGAAAGACAGAAGTTCTGCTTTGGTGATGGAGCTGACCTCTTTTTTGCCAAACTCAGGCAGCAAGTGCTTATCGAGAGTAAGGCGTACGGTTTTGGCGTGCGTATCACGCCACTCGACCCTCATCTCCTCAAACCACAGTTCGGCAAAATCCTTGAACAGTGGTGTTTTCAGCGATGCACAGCCAGCCTGCAGCCTACTGATCTCCAGTACTTTGCTGCTTTGAGGGAAGTAGGTGGCATAGTTGAAGCTCCCAAGGGTGATTTCTGCTTCGATGCGCTCCAGGATCTTCTGCAGCTTTTTCCGGTTAGCTGGCGTATCAGGCAGCGTGGTCTGCTCGCGGCAGCGTTGATCCAGGTAGGTGAAGTCAAAAAACAACTTCTCGTTGTCGGCACGCGCTCGAATCTTACCCATGGCAGATACCCCCTCCGGCCATCGGCACCAGCCCGGAAGTCCGCGAGAATTTCTGCATGTCTTCTTCGACGGCTTCCCAGATGAAAAGGATCTTGCGGCCGCCAAAGGGACGGAAGTAGTGGATCCCTTCCAGCAGGACTGAATCTTTCAAGCGATTACGGATGGTGCGCGCGTCGTACTTCATTCGCGTGGCCAACTCTTCGGTAGTCAGGTATGTGTGAGACATGGCTATGCCCTCTCTGTTAAATTGAACGACAGCGGATTCTTATGAGCTTCTGGATGCTCATAATGATCTCCTGCGGATCAATATAACGCTCATTTTGAGCTTTGCAAGGACAAAATGATCTTCTATAGATCATTTTTGGAGATTAGGATGGTCAAGTGCCATTTATCTCGCTTACTGGGCGAGCGGAAACTGAAGATCAGTGACGTGGTCAGGGACACGGGGATCAACCGCGGAACCCTCACGCGGCTCTATCACGAGACCGCGCAGAGGGTGGAGCTCAAGGACCTGGAAACGATCTGCCAGTACCTGAACTGCCAGGTGGGAGACTTGCTGGAACTGCAGGATGAACCGGAGGGCTGAACGCCCTCCGGACTTGGTCAGGCTCGGAAATGCCAGTCGATGGAGGCCATCAGCATCAGGTAGCGCAGGGCTGCGCCGGAGTGTTGGTTCTGCTCCTGAGCTGTGAGCGCTACACCTGGTAAACGCAGTGTCACTCGAATACCCAAGCGGCTGTTCTGGGTGCTTCGATTCTCTGGAACTTGCTCAATGAACTTCAAGCGAGGTTTCCCCAGAACCGTTCGCCAACTGCTTTTGGTTTGCCTTGGCGTGCGCGTGTCGTAAATGATGAACTCAGTATCAACCAAAGGGATGCCCAGTTCAGATAGCAGCCAGAGATACTCACGGGCACTCTGCTCATCCTTGCCGGAGTAGAAACGCAGTGTCGTCTCGCTCGCCCAGCAGCGCTCCACAAAGTCGTCCAGTACTCGGCCAGCTTTGGCTTTATACCGGCTGCTTAGTAGGCGGTAGAGCCGATCCGCATAGGCCGCTACCCCGGCCAGACCTCCGTGTTTAGGCGGCCTTGGGGCAAGTTCAATTCTATGACTTGAGTCAGACGTCGTTGGGCTCTGAAGGCGATGCTTACCGAGGTGGCTGATGTACCTCGCCCGTTCCAACATGGCCGATCGATCAGCTTCGGTGAACTCAACCCAATCCATGTTGACCGACTGCCCGGAGGACTCCGCATACGCCTCATAGGAGAGCATGGATGAGATTTCATTCATTCTCGTCAGTGCCCACCCACCTTCACCCTTCTGAGGGGAAATCAGTGGGCGCTTAACTCTTCCTTGGTTACTGTGCCTATAGACCTTCATGCGGCCGATGATTCGCTGCATGTGCCGAATCTCTGCAGGCAGGTCTGGTGCAGGTAGGTCGTCCGGCTTGTTTGGCAAACTGACTTGGGCAATTTGCGCGATGACATGGCCAGGCGGCCAAAATTCAGGATTCCACTGCCAGCACAGCGCCGATAACCATGGCATGCAGTGGACGTAGTGCAGCAGAGATGTTTTGGGGCTCGCATGCCCGAGCACAGCGCTGGTGATATGGATCACCCGTCGGGTGGGGGCCTCCGGGGAGTGGAAAAATGCTCGGTTTAGCCGTTCTGTGTCCAGCAGCCATTTCATGGTTTGCGGATGCTCGCCGAATAGCAATCCAGCCTGCTGACTAACACCGAATGCTGACGCGGCTAACTTGAACATCAACCACGTCGCACCGGAATGTCTCAGGTGGTGATAGTGCATATCGCTGCACCCAGTTACCCGGCGTAGAGCATCATGAATGGCCGGCATCAGTGTCGATTCAGATACCCATCGAGTCTGGAATTCCGGGATACAGAACAAGAATTGCGAATATGGACTCTTCCGCTCTTCGTCATCGCGCAGCTGGGCAAGGCGTTCAATCAGCTGCAACTCATCCGGCTCAAGCAAAACGTGAAGTGGCAGCGTACGTGTTGAGTTGCGTGTTTTTAACGCGCGCTGAGCATGCGGACGAATATGCAAATTGACCGGCAGCTCGAGGGCAGTTAGTTGGTCAGGCGAAAGCAGCTTAAGGTTTGGATGTCGTTTCCTTACTGCAGAGGCCCGTGCAGCAGGCAGCGCAGGTAATTGCAAATCACGACGCAGCAATTTCAGCGCCTCATTACGACGCAGTCCTAGGCGAAAACCGAAAATCACCATGGCCTGCGCGACCATAGAGAGGCGTGGTGAGCGCTGGCTCAGCGTGCCTGTAGCCAAGTCTCGCAACGTTAGGCGATATTGTTCTTCGCTGACGATTTGGGCATCGACGAACGGAGGCGTTTTTCCAATACCTAACGCGGCATAGGGGCTGATTGGTGGATACGAAAATCTTTTCTGCAGGTAGCCATGGAACTCCAAAATGCCTTTGGCTAGATTCCTCTTCATAGGTGGTGTGGGCTGGGCCTCCAGCATCAGCTCATAGAGTTCCTCCAGCGCGTCCGGCGGAACATCCAAGACGGACTCTACAGACAGAAAATTGTCCAACCCAACACCGACGATTCGAACATAGTTAGCAACTGTTTTGGGCTTCAACGGATTACCGTAAAACGAGCGTCCGTGACATAGAAACGACGCAAAACTACCGATCAGCTGTTCAAGACTTTTAGGTGGCGGCTCATTATCGAGTGCGACAATTTGCTCTTTCCGGACTTTTCGACATAGCGCCGTCAACCACTCGGGAACATTTTTCTCGGGCCTACGAAACCGGTGTTTTTTCCGTTTTTGTTTTTCTTCGATTTTTGGAGTCGGTGCATTTCCGTGCAAATGCTGCCAAGAGTCCGACAAAACCGAATGCGTCACATAGCTGGACCTCGTGGAGTAATTCATTAGTAGCTGTGGCAATTGTGTTTGACGTTGAATACGCAACAACTCAAACACTCGCTCCAGAGAGCCAGGCTGGTTCTCAGGGCAAATTCCTCCTGTGGCCAGAGCCGCTTGAATACATTTAAGTTTTCCGCCCTTTCGATCCAGATAAGGCCTGTTCTCGGCCAGATCTGGAGCGCAGCGCGACAGAAGCGACAGCGTTATCGGGTCTGGGAACCACTGCCGGTTCTCAGCCTCAGGTTGACCTCGGATTGAGAGCGGTAGCCGGAACTCTGGTATTCCGGATATCCAGATGACCTGTCCAGGGTCAAGCTGAGTCAGCGCGCTCAGCTGGGGAATGTCGATCAGAGCACCGTAGTAGCTAGCACTCAGAAGAAGCAGCCCGATCCGCTCATGGGGCGTGAGTTGTTCTAGATCTCGCCTGATGGCGCGCTCCAGCGAATCAACCATGTCCTGACTGGCCGACAGATTCTCTGAGTTGTATAGGTCTGGATTAATCGGATTAGGGCGGCGCTGAGTTTCGATCGCTACCTGAGCCAGCGGCAAGCTCGGATTAAAACGCTGCGCCCGATGCGTCACTTCTCGCAGCGTGTTACGTAATGTTGAGCCTTCGAGCTGACTCCCGAGATTCTGCATCTCTCTGAGGGGGAAATTACGCAGCGAACGTTGTCCGCAGAGCCATTCACCGATGCTGTTGCCGGAATCTTTGCAGCGTTCCTGGAGTTTCAGAAGATATTCATTTTTCCACTCTGGATCGTGTTTTTCCGGGCTCCAGACAACAGATAGCATTTCATCCGAAAGACGTGAGCTATTCATACATCAGCCCCCACAACCAGGTGGCTGTTGCGAACCGTCCAGCCTAGCTCCCGCATCAGTGGCAACAAGTGGCTATGAAGGCCTTGGACATAGGTACGCGGGCAAAAACTCGAGTAAATATCTTGTGGTTCTTCGCCGCTCAGCCAATGACCCATCAGAGCCGACAGTGTCTCAGGCGGACATCCGCGCTCGGCGAGCTCAGTCCTCAAGAATTTGCGGAATCCATTCACTGGATGAGGTGTGAAACCCTCAATCTGGCGCATTACGGCTTTGATATGGAGCGGCCGGATTTCCTCGTAGGAAAGACAACCATCATCGGTAAAGCGCAGGAAAAATCCGTTGGTAGGAACCGGTGCATGTAACTCGAGTTGTCCGGTAATTGCCCTGCAGTGAGCCTTATAGGCCTTTAACTGTCTTCTTAATAGGTCAGTTAACACTACCAGGCGACTCATATGCCCATCATCTGAGCCTTTGTCGCCCAGCGCGCCGTGCCACCCAGGCGATATAAATTCGTCTTCCTGCTTCAACGGGTCGCGAATAGCTCGACACCCAGTCGCCATAAAAAACATTTGAACCGTCCACAGCGACAAACAGTTGTGCCAGTGAACGAGCTGTTGGAGGCCTTTTCGGGGGCGTTTACGCAGCACTGCCAGCAATGCAGCAAGATTAGCTTTTACCGTATCCACCCTAAGGCAGTTTCGGGCACCAACGGCCACCTCAGGAACAGCAAGAATCGATGCACTAGGGGCTTCCAATCCTACGGTGGCATAAACCGCAGTCAACACTCGCTGTACTGATTGGCAATACAGGCGTCGCAGATGGTTGATGCTGAACTGGCTGTAATACAGCGCTGTGTTTGCCGAAATACAGGGCATCCCACATAGCATGGTGGCTGCAACCACATCATGAGAGTCTGCGATGATTTGGCGATGAAGGTAGGAGCGCACTTTGTGCACCGTGTAGCGAGGATCTTCGCCCCCAAGCTCGCTCAACAAGGTGCGGATTTCACGCTCGACGTCTTTAATCTTGCAAGTGATAACTGCAGAGCCATTCACCGGCGACAAGTCTCGGATTGCCATAACAAGCGCAGCCGCCCCAACCATGTCCGGTACCGAGATTGTTGGCTGAGATGCTCGAACGGCATCTCGAGGCAGGAGCTCTTCCGCTGCATAGTCTGGCGTCGGTGCAAAAAATCTGAACTCCGCCGGCCCTGTCTCATCAGTCAGAACCAACTCCAGCACCGAGCTCGGGCGAGCATTGCGCTCAGCTATCCGTAGTTTTTTGCAGTCCTCGAGTGAGCGACCGAACCAGAGCATGAGATGAAGTACCAGCAGTGCCTCCAAGCGCCTCCGTATCTGTGTCTGCTCCTGGCCAGGGGCATTACGAATTCGTTCCCGACAGAATAGAAATTCATCAGTGACACCGAACAGCAGGTTTGCTAGTTCATACTGCGTGAGCAGGTTGTAGCCAAAAGGCAAAAACTGCCTACTGCGAGCAATATGAGCAAGCATGCCCTCATGGCTGAGCAATTCAGCTACATATGGCCTGACCTCACCCCTTGTATCGATCAAACATATTTCACTTGCTGCGGTTAGTTCTCCCGGCGGCAGTGCTTCATCTAAATCATCGTCGAGCGGTTGAGACACCGCGAAGCTTATATATCCAGGGAGCAAGTCTGGGTCGTCCGGATCATCAAGCGGGAACTCGGTAGCACCTTGGCTAATTAGTACGCCTAGGCCTGCGCTGTTTGAACCGCCATTGTGACGATGGCCGCCGCCACCGTGACGCTCAGGCGGCTCCTCACCACCTAGGTAGCGGGCGAGACGAACGATCGGTGCGAAGTACTCTGCTAAATAATTAGTTGAATTGCCGGCGTCGAATTGACGGCAGCCCTGAGCAAATACAGCAGAACTGGACCATATATTTAGATCACCTGGTATGGACAATATCTGGCTCTTCGCATTTAAGGGTGTAGCTGATTTCTAAACCCTCCTGACTTCAGCAAGCACCTGGCTATGTAATTGGTTAAATTTCTAAAGCCCAAGGCGGTACCTCGTAAGTGCTCAAGTCGCCCGTTGATAGCTTCTGTTGGACCGTTGCTGGTTCCTGGCCGGTCGAAGTAGGCAAGGATGCTCTCAGCG
>NZ_MBPN01000010.1 GCF_001695625.1 Pseudomonas defluvii | reverse complement strand
TTTGACTATCAGTCTGATTTCACAAGCACCCACACGAATTGCTTGATTCGATTGTTAAAGAGCGGTTGGTTAAGCGCTTTTCGTCTCAACCGAGGCGCGCATTCTACGCTTTCCCCTGTCTCTGTCAAGCGTTTATTTTGAAGTTTTTCAGAATTTTCCGTTCAACTTCAACCACTTGACTCGCTTCGATCTCTCGTTAGCGGGAGGCGAATTCTACAGCGTTTCAACTCGCTGTCAACCACCTTTTTCACCGCTGCCGACCTATTCGACCGAAGCACTTCCAGCACCATCACTAAACATCTAACTCATTGATTACCAAGGAGTTTTCCGCTTCGACTGCGCCGAAAGAGGTGCGCATTATAGAGAGATGGAACGGGGCGTCAAGGCTTAAATTCAACTTTTCGTTGTCGTTGCGGCTTTTCCTATCGCCAGCCTCGGAATACGCCGCCCCAAGGCAGGAATACGTAGCGCCAACAACAATACGCCAATGCCAGCGTAGACCGCCCACTCCTTCAGATCTGCACGCACGACCCACAGAAAATGCAGCAACCCCAACCCCAGGATCACATAAACCAACTTGTGCAACCTCTTCCAGCGCGCCCCAAGCCGCCGCTGGCTGTAGCGATTCGAAGTCACAGCCAAGGCAAGCAGCCCGATAAATCCCAGAACACCCACAATGATATAGGGGCGCTTGCGCAACTCTACGCCTAATTGCCCCCAGTCGAGACCGAGAATAAAGAACAGGTAACCACTCAAGTGCAACACGACATAGGCAAAGCACCACAAGCCCAACTGGCGCCTCACCACAATCCAGCCAGACCAGCCGCTCAGGCGCTGCAATGGCGTCATGCACAAGGTAATGAGCAAAAAGATCAACGCCCCCAACCCCAGCCGATCGACCAACACCTTGCCCGGGTCTGGCCCCAATGCAAACGCCCACGCCTGATAGAGCCAATACAAAGGCCAAAAACTGGCGAGAACAAAAATACCAAGGCGAAACCATGGGTAGCGCATCAGTAGTTCTTCCTCAGATCAAGACCACTATAAAGAGAAGCGACTTCCTCTGCGTACCCATTGAACATCTGCGTGTCGCGCACATTCGGACTGAACAGCCCACTCGGCAACCGACGCTCACGCGCCTGGGTCCAGCGCGGATGATCAACCTGAGGGTTCACATTGGCATAAAAGCCGTACTCATCCGGCGCAATGCTTTGCCACGTGGTTTTCGGCTGCTGCTCAACGAGGCTGATGCGCACGATCGACTTAATGCTCTTGAAGCCATACTTCCACGGAACCACCAATCTGAGAGGCGCACCATTCTGATTAGGCAGCTCCCGCCCATACATACCAACAGCCAGTATGGCCAACGGATTCATGGCCTCATCCAGACGCAACCCTTCTACATAAGGCCAGTCAATCAAGGCAAAGCCTGAGCGTTGGCCAGGCATGCTTTTCGGATCCTGCAGCGTTTCGAAGCGGATGTAACGCGCTTTGGATGTTGGCTCCACCTGCTTGAGCAGAGCGGACAACGGGAACCCCAACCAAGGGATCACCATCGACCACGCCTCTACACAGCGCAGCCGATAGATGCGCTCCTCCAACTGATAGGGCTTGATGAAGTCTTCCAACGCATAACGACCGGGCTTTCCGACCTCGCCATCGACTACTACCGTCCAAGGGGCAGTTTTCAGCACAGCCGCGTTTTGCGCCGGGTCTCCCTTATCAGGGCCGAACTCATAGAAGTTGTTGTAGTGGGTTGCATCTTTGAATGGCGTAATGGCCTCGCCTGGCGCTGTCACCGCCTGCCATTGAGTTCCACCAAGCTTCTCGTTGAACCAACCGGGCGCGGAACCGGCATCGACATCCGGGTAACGCGAAACATCGGCGGCACTGGCCAAACGCGGCAGGGCTGAAACAGCCAGCGCAGCCAAGGACCCGCCCAGCAGGTGGCGACGAGAGACATAGAGAGATTCGGGGGTGACCTCTGACGCTTTGCAGTCAGAGGCCTTGGGCATCTTGATCAGCATGATGACTCCGTAGAACGGGTGGACTGATGCACCAGTAGACTACGGAGTCTTGCAGAAATTACATCACTCGGTGCCTTTACGCCGACGCATGCGCAACAGGTACTGGATAGGGCCCGAAGCGGCATAAGCAAGGAAAATCAGCAGCAGAATACGTGGCGGATCACTGAAGACCACAGCAAACACGAGTACCACGGCGAGAATCGCCACGAAAGGTACACGCCCCTTCAGGTCGAGCTCCTTGAAGCTGTTGTACTTGATGTTACTGACCATCAGCATGCCGGCGGCAGCAACCAACAGCGCCACCAGAAATGACAGCTTGGAACCCTGGATACCGTAGTCACTGAATGCCCAGACAGTACCAGCTACCACACCCGCCGCAGCCGGGCTGGCCAAACCTATAAAGTAGCGCTTGTCCGCCTTGCCAACCTGGGTATTGAAACGCGCCAGACGCAACGCGGCACCAGCCACATAAATGAAGGCCACCATCCAGCCGACTTTACCCATGTCGCCCAGCGCCCAGCCGAACGCCAGCAATGCCGGGGCCACACCGAAAGCGACCATGTCGGACAGGGAATCGTACTCGGCGCCAAAGGCGCTTTGAGTGTTGGTCATGCGCGCAACACGACCATCAAGGCCATCGAGCACCATGGCAACAAAAATAGCGATGGCGGCGAAGGCAAAATACTTGCTCGCTTCGCGAGGATCACCAGCACTCAGCGCGCTTTGTGCGCTCATCGAGCTGATGATGGAATAGAAACCGGCAAACAGGTTGGCGGTAGTAAACAGATTGGGCAGCAGATAGATACCACGATGCCGCACCTTGCGTCCTTCGGCGTCATGCCCTTCTTCAACATGCTCATCGATCGGTAGCAGGCTTTCGGCGTCGGAGGCCTTGCTGGGCTCTTCTGGACGTTCGCTCATGGACATTACCTTGCAACGGTTTGGAAAGTTTCGGCTGTTGTTTGCAGCGAGAGTTCGTGCACACAGTGAGCTTTATACCAGAAGCTGACCCTCTAAACGAAAAAACGCGGCCAAAGCCGCGTTCTTATCGCATCAAGGCAAGATTAGTTCTTGGCTTTGTCTACGATTTTGTTCGCCGCGATCCAAGGCATCATCGAGCGCAGTTGCTCACCGATGACTTCGATACCGTGGGCAGCGTTGTTACGACGACGAGCAGTCATCGATGGGTAGCCAGTGGCACCCTCGCTGATGAACATCTTCGCGTACTCGCCGTCCTGGATACGCTTCAGAGCGTTGCGCATTGCCTGACGGGACTCAGCGTTGATGACCTCTGGGCCAGTTACGTACTCACCGTACTCAGCGTTGTTGGAGATCGAGTAGTTCATGTTGGCGATACCGCCTTCGTACATGAGGTCAACGATCAGCTTCAGTTCGTGCAGGCACTCGAAGTAGGCCATTTCTGGCGCGTAGCCAGCTTCAACCAGTGTTTCGAAACCGGCTTTGACCAGCTCAACGGTACCGCCACACAGAACAGCCTGCTCACCGAACAGGTCGGTTTCAGTCTCGTCCTTGAAGGTCGTTTCGATGATGCCGGTACGGCCACCGCCAACGCCTGCGGCGTAGGACAGGGCAACGTTCTTGGCGTTACCGGACGCATCCTGGTAGATCGCGATCAGGTCAGGGATACCGCCGCCCTTGACGAACTCGGAACGTACAGTGTGGCCTGGTGCTTTAGGGGCGATCATGATCACGTCCAGGTCAGCACGTGGCACAACCTGGTTGTAGTGAATCGCGAAACCGTGGGAGAACGCCAGGGTAGCGCCCTTCTTCAGGTTAGGCTCGACTTCGCTCTTGTACAGCTGAGACTGGAACTCGTCTGGGGTCAGGATCATGACCAGGTCAGCAGCGGCAACAGCGCTGGCCACGTCAGTGACTTTCAGACCGTGCGCTTCAGCCTTGGCAACAGTAGCCGAGCCTTTACGCAGACCAACGGTAACATCCACACCCGAATCTTTCAGGTTGCACGCTTGGGCGTGACCCTGAGAGCCGTAACCGATGATGGCAACTTTTTTGCCCTGGATGATCGAAAGGTCGCAGTCTTTGTCGTAATAAACTTTCATGAAACACCCCTTATCTCGGCCTTTCGAGGCCATTCGCTAATTTTTTGAGTTAGATGCTAAGAACTTTGTCGCCACGGGCAATGCCGGTGACGCCACTGCGTACGGTTTCGAGAATGGACGCGGTACCGATAGCCTGAATGAAACTGTCCAGTTTGTCGCTGGTACCGGTCAGTTGAACGGTATAGACACTGGCACTGACATCGACGATCTGCCCCCGATAGATATCGGTGGTGCGTTTGATCTCGGCACGCTGTGCGCCCGTGGCCTTGACCTTGACCAGCATCAGTTCACGCTCGATATGCGCGCTTTCTGAGAGGTCGACCAACTTGACCACTTCAACCAGCTTGTTCAGGTTCTTGGTGATCTGCTCGATCACTTCATCATGGCCGACCGTTGTCAGCGTCAGACGCGACAAGGTCGGGTCTTCAGTCGGAGCAACCGTCAGGCTTTCGATGTTGTAGTTGCGCTGGGAGAACAGGCCAACCACGCGCGACAAGGCACCAGGTTCGTTTTCCAACAGCAGGGAAATAATGTGCCGCATGATTAGGTACGCTCCGTCTTGCTCAGCCACATATCGCGCATCGAGCCATCCTTGATTTGCATCGGATAGACGTGCTCGCTGTTGTCGACCTGGATATCGATGAACACCAACCGGTCTTTCATGGCAAAGGCTTCCTCGAGCTTGGGCTTGAGGTCCTTCAGGCTGGTGATGCGGATACCCACATGGCCATAGGCTTCGGCCAACTTGACGAAATCAGGCAGCGATTCCATGTAGGAGTGCGAGTGACGGCTGTTGTAGGCCATGTCCTGCCACTGGCGGACCATGCCCAATACACCGTTGTTCAGGTTGACGATCTTCACCGGCAGGTCGTACTGCAGGCAGGTCGACAACTCCTGAATGTTCATCTGGATACTGCCCTCACCGGTGACACAGGCAACATCCTGGTCAGGGAAGTTCAGCTTGACGCCCATGGCGGCAGGGAAGCCAAAGCCCATGGTGCCCAGGCCACCGGAGTTGATCCAGCGGTTTGGCTTGTTGAAGCGGTAGTACTGCGCCGCGAACATCTGGTGCTGGCCGACATCGGAGGTAACGAAGGCATCGCCTTTGGTCACTTCGCAGAGTGTCTCGATAACGGTCTGCGGCTTGATGACACTGCCATCACCCTTGTCGTAAGGGAACATGCCGCGGTCGCCACGCCACTCTTCGATCTGCTTCCACCAGGCATCCATTGCCGCCTTTTCAGGCTTCTCACCGATTTCCTTGAGGATCGCGACCATCTCGGTCAGAACGCTTTCGACAGGCCCGACAATAGGCACATCGGCCTTGATCATTTTGGAGATCGACGCAGGGTCGATGTCGATATGGATGATCTTGGCGTTCGGGCAGAACTTCGCCGGACCGTTGACGACCCGATCATCGAAACGCGCGCCAACAGCAAGGATCACGTCGGCATGGTGCATCGTCAGGTTGGCGGTGTAACTGCCGTGCATGCCCAGCATGCCGAGGAATTGACGGTCAGTACCCGGATAGCAACCCAGGCCCATCAGGGTATTGGTGACCGGCAGGTTCAGCATCTGCGCCATTTCAGTCAGGGCTGCGGAGCCACCGCCGAGGATGACACCACCACCAGCGTACACAACCGGACGTTTAGCCGAGAGCAGCATTTCTGCGGCTTTGCGGATCTGACCCGAGTGCCCACGAACAGCGGGGCTGTACGAGCGCAGCTTGACCTTCTTCGGATAGACGTACTCGAACTTTTCAGCCGGGTTGGTCATGTCCTTCGGAATGTCGACGACAACCGGGCCTGGACGGCCGGACTGCGCGAGGTAGAAGGCCTTTTTCAGAACTTCAGGGATTTCCGATGCGTGCTTGATCATGAAACTGTGCTTCACGATCGGCCGGGAAATACCGATCATGTCGGTTTCCTGGAAAGCATCCGTACCGACCATGGTGCTAGGCACCTGACCGGAAAGGATGACCATCGGAATGGAGTCCATGTAAGCGGTGGCAATACCGGTAATGGCATTGGTCGCCCCAGGACCGGAGGTCACCAGAACTACACCAGCCTTGCCGGTAGCACGGGCGTAACCATCCGCCATATGGGTTGCAGCCTGCTCATGACGGACCAGAATGTGACTCACTTCCGGTTCTTTGAACAGAGCATCGTAAACATGAAGAAGAGCACCGCCCGGGTACCCATAGATGTGCTTAACGCCTTCGTCACGCAAAAAGCGGACGACCATTTCAGCGCCAGATAAAAGCTCCACGTTGTTCACCTCTAAAACGCCAGAATACCGTCCGATGGGAACGGGTCTTAATAGGTTTACTGCCAAGCAGAGCATGAGCGACGAAATCGCCGACTACGTCAGCACTGACTGAGCAAGTATTGGGAGCGCCCCAGAGTGTTGCGGGGTTTTCCCACCCAGCGCGAGGTAACGCGTTGCGGGGTGTAACAGGTCGGCGCGGGTGTGCGCCTCATGATCTGCTTAGCGGGTCTGCTTCTGGCAGTCCCTCTACAGCGGACTTTGGATTGTTCTGATTCGAACTGCTCAAGTCAAGTGATCTTCGCGGTTAATTCACCATAAGCCACTCTCGAGCAAGCAGAAAAACGTTTGCCTGAGCATCTGAAGCATCAGGCAACGAGCGTGCGGGGCAGACGAAGCTGCCCCGGAAGGAGAAACTCAGGAACTCAGCGAGATGAGCGAATCAGTTCGTCAAACTCGGACAACAGTCGACGCAGCCGCGTACTTTCCTGCACCCGATCCACATAAACCATCTCGGCCATCTCGAGAATACCGGAGGCGTTAGGCAGCGGCAGGTCATGCTCAAGAATCATCTTCATCCGCTGGAGGAAGATCCACTGCAACCACTGCTCAAAAGACAGCGTATCGACCGCAAAGGGTTCGACACTGGCCAGCGCCTCGGCACTCGGCGCCCTCTCCTCCCACCATCCAAGCGAGCGCAGTTCCTGCTCGATCAGCAACAGATGGTCGGCGATTGACGGAACCCGCTTGTCCATTACGAGCTCACCCGCGCTTTCTGACGGGCCAGCGCAGCGCCAGCGGCGTCACCTTGCTTCTCCCGTGACTGGGCGATGATGTCCCACAGCCCGGCCTGCAAATCGGGTCGACCATTGGCATAAGTCAGCGCCCGTCGAGCCAGTTGCTCGGATTGGGCAGCATCCCCTTGGGCCAGGCGCACCTGGGCCAAACGGTAGAGCACTTGCGGCTCACGCGGTGCAATGCGCTGGGCACGCTCCAAGCTGGACGAGGCACCGTTGTAATCACCACTGCCTTGTTGTTGCTGCGCAGTGGTCAGCAACGCCAGCACCGGACCATCCAGTTGTTCATCCGCGGATAAGCCACCCGCATTGCCGCGAGGGATGCCTGTTGGCGCACTTGGCATGCTGTAGCCGCCAGAGCTGATTGATGCGGTCGTCATCGGCTCCGATGTCACCGGGCCTGGCGTAATCGGCCCCGGTGTAATTGGTGCTGCGCTGGTCGACGCCGGGAACGTCTGGATCGGCGCCGCACCAGCCCCCTGCGGCACCATGACGGTTACTGCATCGTTCTGAGGTATTGCTTGAGCCTGACGCGCACCGCTGGCGGCAGCGTTATAGCCACCGCGGCTGGCCGTTACTCGCTCACTGTTAGAAACACGCGTGCCTGACTCGACAACAGGGATCGAACCACGTTGCACGCTGGCACAGCCATTGAGTAGCGCCAGTGCCGTCAAGGCAGGAAACCACCACTTATTCACTTCACACCCTCTTCGCTAGTGCTCAATTCATCCAACCCTTGACCCAGTCCATTACCGATTCGGCTGGCGCGGATTCACCACCACAGGCAGGACCGGGGGGCGGTTCGCTGCCGCGAATATACGGCATCTGGACCGCGCCCGGGCAGCTTGCGTCCGACCCTTGCCCGGAATGGGCATCAACCCAGGCCAGCACCACATTGTCTGGCTGCGGCATATCCAGAGGAAGCGGGTCGGCCTTGCGCATGAAACTGGTCCAAACCTGCAATGCGCCGGTGGCCCCCGTGAACGGCGTCTTGCCATTGTCGTCACGCCCCAACCAGACGACTGCCAGCAGGTCCTGACTGAAACCTGCGAACCAACTGTCTCGCGAGTCGTTACTGGTACCGGTCTTGCCGGCCAAGGTCAGAGAGCTTGGCAAGACACTGTAAACCGAACGTCCGGTGCCTTCACGCATGACCCGTTGCATGGCGTTCTGCACCAGATAGATGGAGCCTGGATCAAAACGCTGCTGGATCTGGAACGGGTAGCGCTTGAGCGGCTCACCCTCAGCCGTCAGTACGCTGCGAATACCGCGCATCGGCGTATTGAAACCACCATTGGCCAGGGTCTGGTACATGGTAGCCACCTGCATCGGCGACATGCCGCCCGCCCCCAGCAACATCGACGGGAACGCCGGCCAATCGACTTCGACACCCAAACGGCCAATGGTTTTCAACACATTGGGCACACCCACTTCCAGACCAAGTTTGGCCGTGGAAAGGTTGTAAGAGTTCGCCAGCCCCTGGTAGAGGTAGATGGTGCCATGGGATCGCCGATCGTAGTTCTGCGGCTTCCATACCTGGCCGTCGGCCCCTTTGACCGAAAAGGGCTCATCCTGGACCCAGCTCGTGAGCGTGTACTGGCTGGGTTTTTCCAATGCGGTCAGGTAGACAGCCGGCTTGACCAGAGAGCCAATCGGCCGAACAGCATCCACAGCACGGTTGAAACCGGCAAAACCGGGCTGGCGACTGCCTATCAGCGCCTGGACCTCACCGGTTTCCGGATTGGTCACCACCATGGCTGCCTCGACTTCATCCGCCCCCTTGCGCCCGGCAAGGCGCTTGAAGGTGTCAGTGACCGATGCCTCCGCCTTCATCTGCAGAATCGGATCGAAGCTGGTAAAGATCCGCAGACCTTCTTCGGTCAAGTCTTCGTCACGATAGTCCTGACGCAGTTGGCGTTTGACCAGGTCAAGGAAGCCCGGGAAGGAACTGTCGGCCAGGCTGCCACGCTTGGTAACGCCCAACGGCATTTTCTTCGCAGCCTCGACGGCCTCCGGGGTTGCGACGCCCTGCTCGGCCAACAAGTCGAGCACCAGGTTACGCCGCACCGTTGCCCGCTCGGGGTAGCGCCGCGGGTTGTAGTAGGAAGGCCCCTTGACCATCCCCACCAACAATGCGACCTGATGCAGCTTGAGCTCTGACAACGGCTGACTGAAGAAAAACTGGCTCGCAAGACCAAAGCCATGCACCGCGCGCTGACCATCCTGGCCAATGAACACCTCGTTGAGGTAGGCCTCGAGGATCTCGCGCTTGTCGTAATGCAGCTCAAGCAACATCGCCATCAGGGCTTCCGTCAGCTTGCGACTGAGGCTGCGCTCATTGGTCAGGTAGAAGTTCTTGACCAACTGCTGGGTCAGGGTACTGCCCCCCTGACGCATGGCGCCGGATGAGGTGTTGACCCAGATGGCCCGTGCAATCGACTTGGGCGAAACACCAAAGTGCGAATAGAAGTCGCGGTCTTCCACGGCAACCAGGGTTTCAAGCAGGTACGGGGGCACCTGATCGAGTTTTATCAGGATGCGGTCTTCAAGGTTCTTCGGGTACAACCCGCCGATCAGCAGCGGCTCCAGGCGAACCACGGCCAGTTTCGAGCCATTGGCTCCACTCAACCCGGCAACGTAATCGCCCGAGAAACGTACTTGAACCGCCTGGGCCTGCTCCAGCCCTTCATAGAACTGGAAGCCACGGGTATTGATATCGACCGTATTACCACTGACAGCAGCGGCACCAGGCCCATTGGCGACGCTCTCGCGCCGATAGCCCAAGGCATCAAGCTCGATAAGAAAGTCGTCCTTGCTGAGTTTCTGGCCGACGAACAGCTCCAGCGGCCGGGCATACACCTTGGCCGGGATCGTCCAGCGCTTGCCAGAGAATTTCTCCTGGACTACCGCATCGAAATAAATCGCAAAGCCCGCGAGCACGACGAGACCGACAAGGCTGAGCTTCAAAGCCCAGCCCAGCAGGGCGCGCGCACGGCCAGAGGGACGTTTTTTGGGGGTACGGGAAGATTGGGTACGAGTCATGGCCGCGGATTATACGCACTTTATTGTTCGTCGACAGGCGCCCTCCGGCGGTTTGCACGGGGGCCGCTTGTCGCCATAATGGGCGCTTAGACTCTTCACGACTCCAAAGGATCGCCCGTGAGCCAAGCCTTGATTGCAGCCCTGCAAAACCCAGCCCTGTACCCTCATCCGGTGAGCGGTTTCCAGGTTATTGAGACACACATTTCCTGGGTTCTGCTCACTGGCGAATTCGCCTACAAAATCAAGAAGCCGATGAACTTCGGCTTCCTCGACTTTACCGAGCTGGCCCAGCGCAAGCACTTCTGCAATGAAGAGCTGCGCTTGAACCAGCGCCTGACCCAGGGGCTGTACCTTGACGTACTGCCAATTACCGGCAGCGCCGAAGCCCCACAATTGGGCGGCACAGGCGAGCCGATCGAGTACGCCCTGAAGATGCGTCAGTTCCCGCAGAGCCAGATGCTTAACACGCTGCAGGCCAATGGCGAGCTGACGGCAGAACATATCGACCAGATGGCCCACCAGATTGCACAGTTCCACCTGAGTGCACCACGCGTGGCCGTGGATCACCCGCTGGGCAGCCCGGAAAGCGTGATGGCCCCGGTTGAGCAGAACTTTGAGCAGATACGCCCCTTCCTGAGCGATAAGGCTGACCTGCAACAGCTAGATGCCCTCCAAGCGTGGGCACGCAGCAGCTTCGACCGCCTTCATGGATTGCTGGAAGCCCGTAAAGCCCAAGGCTTCATCCGTGAGTGCCACGGTGACATCCACCTGGGTAACGCCACCCTGATCGACGGCAAGGTGGTGATCTTCGACTGCATCGAATTCAACGAGCCGTTCCGCCTGACCGATGTCTATGCCGACGCCGCGTTCCTGGCGATGGACCTGGAAGACCGCGGCCTCAAGTCGCTGTCCCGCCGTTTCATCAGCCAGTACCTGGAACTGACCGGCGACTATGAAGGCCTTGAGCTGTTGAACTTCTACAAGGCCTACCGTGCACTGGTGCGTGCCAAGGTTGCCCTGTTCAGCATGCCGGCCAATGCCGACGGCGTGCAGCGTGCCACAACCCTGCGCCAGTACCGCAACTACGCAACCCTGGCAGAGAGCTACAGCGCTATTCCTTCGCGCTTCCTGGCTATTACCCACGGTGTGTCGGCCGTTGGCAAAAGCCATGTCGCCATGCGTTTGGTCGAGGCACTTGGCGCTATCCGCCTGCGCTCGGATGTAGAGCGCAAGCGCCTGTTCGGCGAGCAAACGCCCGAAAATGCAGGCAACTTGCAAGCTGGCATCTACAATCAGGACTCCAGCCAGGCGACCTACGCACGCCTGCATACACTGGCAGGCATTGTCCTGCGTGCAGGCTTTCCGGCTGTCATTGATGCCACCTACCTCAAGCACGCACAACGTCAAACCGCCGCGGGCATTGCGGGTGAAACGGGCGTACCGTTCCTGATACTCGACTGCAATGCACCTGATGCGGTCATCGCAAGCTGGCTCAAGCAGCGTCAGGCCGACCAGAATGACCCGTCCGACGCCACGCTTGAGGTGATAGCCGCACAGAAGGCCAATCGTGACCCATTGAGCGCCGAAGAACTGCTGCACAGCAAGCGCGTAGAAACCAACGAAAGCGGCAGTCTCGACGAGTTGGTCAAGCAGATTCGGCAAAAACTGCCTGGCTTGTAAGCAACTCCCGGACGTGAAGCAGTCGACACTTCTCGGCAGTGGGTTCGCGCCTCCCAAGTGATGGCACTATAGTGTCATCACAATCACATAAGGAGGCCTACCATGAACCAGCCCCGGCAAATCGACTCTGCGCTGTATGCCTTGGTGCGTAACGAAGAGGTAGCGGCTTTCAATCAGGAAAGGCCGAAAGACGCCAGCATCGATTTTAGTCATGGCGACTTTCGCGGTCTGGACCTGCGCGAATTGGACACCACAGGCATAGATTTCACTGGTGCCTACTTCCGGGCGGCCGACCTGCGTGGCCTGGATCTGCGAAACTGCTCCATGGAAGGCGCCAGCCTGGCCCATGCCCAGATTTCCGGCGTGTACTTCTCACCAGACCTGAGTGCTGACGAAATTCTCATGTCAGTTAATTTCGGAACGCGTCTGCGCTACCGCACACGTTAACAGACTGCAACCCTAGGGCCCGCCGACTCACACTTGACGGGCCATAGGGCCCCGCCCGACCACCCATAAGCGCCAAAATGCCGCTTATTTTCCAACTGCCGCTACACTCCCCCTTGGTATGCCTGCGATTCCCCTCGACCCGTTCAGCCGTCGCAAGGAGGCTTGATGAACGACGAACTCCAGCATCTGAAGAATCTTGGCAAGACTTCTGCGCAGTGGTTGCATGCAGTCGGTATTCACAGCGCCTCTGACTTGCGTCGCATGGGCGCGGTCAATGCGTATCAAGCCGTGCGTACTCGTGGCTTCAGGGCATCGAAGGTACTGCTCTATGCGATCGAAGGCGCCTTGCTCGACATGCATTGGAATGACATTCCAGTCGAGCGCAAGGAAGCCCTGAACCAGCAACTCGACGCAAGAGCGCCGCGGAAAAACAACTGACAGCCGATACAACAGTTGACATGCAAATGATAATTGTTATTACTGGAGCCACTAGCCGCAAGGCTGGTTGGATAAGCTGAAAAGCCTCGGTTCGGGCTCTCAAATTATCTCCTCATCAGGCTAATCACGGTTATTGACCCGGCACATTTTGCCGGGTCTTTTTTTGCCTGCCCACTCAGTGTTTCTTGCGCAAACTCGCGCAGTAGTCCTGAGCCGGCAACGCTGCGGTAAACCAGACATAATCCGCCATGCCCGGCTCAACCACCTCGCCTACCTGGGCCAGCATCAGCACCTGCGGTGCGTCTTGCACGCCAAGGTCCGCCACATGCTGCGGAACACCGATATCTTTGCGCACGTGATAGCCGCCCGCGAACAACAGGCTTGGCGTCGGCGCCGCAAGCAAGCGCTCGGCTATTCGTCGGTCACGCTGCTGCTGCACCGCAAGCATCGCTGGCAATTGCGAGTCTGGCAGCAAGCCACAATGGGAGTCGCGTACCTGCTCAAGTAGCGCCTGACGAACAGCCGTTGATGTCGAACGATTTCCAGACAACACCGGCGGCTGTCGATAGATCCGTCCCACTTCATCATCGTCAAGATTGGCGGCCAGCAGTGCATACGGTTGTCTCAGGGCCTCCTCTACGATCGGCCCATACAGGGTCCAATCCCAACCTTTTTGCCAACGCAAAGCCCCGGGTACATCAGCAGGTAATGATGCTTGCTGGCGCACTACCTCGACCCGCGCCTGCTGTACAGGCTGAAGCATCTCCAGTAGCAGGCTACCTTGGGGGCGGTATTGGCCGAGAGCCTTTAACAACCACAACTGCAGCGCATGATGGTCAGGATTATCGTGTTGCTCTCCCACTAGCACACGGGACGCACCCGCCAAGCGAGCGACCAGTTGCTCAGGACTCAGGACTCGACCACTGGCCAGCTCACGTATCTGCCCCAGCTCAGCATGCCCCAGCCCCTCAGGGCTCTGCCAAGCCGGCAATGGCGGCAGCGCTACGCGGGTCTGGCAGCCTGACAGGCACAGAAGCAGTGCGAGTACGGCATAACACAGCAGTCGGGGCATCAGCAGTTCTCCTCTCGAGCCAGCATCAGCAGGCGACTGCTGGCCAGCGGCGTCGGCTTTCCTAGGGTCAATCTGCACGGTATAAAACGTGCCTCAGGGTTGAACGCTCGTGTCAGTCGAGCCAAGCCCATCATTTTGAGTAAGCCATGCGCATGCACTTCCTTTGCCCGTCCTCCGACCTTCGTGAAGGCCACAGTCGCGGCTTTAGCCTCGACAACACCCACCTGCTCGCCGTTCGCCGGCAGGGTAAGGTCTACCTCTATCGCAACCGCTGCCCCCATCGAGGCATTCCATTGAACTGGCAGGCTGACACGTTTCTCGACAGCAGTGCCCAATTGATCGCCTGCGTGCATCACGGCGCACAGTTTCTGATCGAGTCAGGCGAGTGCGTGGCAGGCCCTTGCGAAGGCGACGCCCTGGAAGCCCTCAACTGCCACGAAGACACCGGGGGCATCTGGCTCACGGATTGATCAGTACTGGCAAGCGACGATCGACTTCAATCTGCTCACCCTCCAGACGCACTGCGTACGCCAGCACTTCCACACCATCCGCAACGGCCTCACGCAGTGCTGCCGCATAAGCAGGGTCGATTTCCTCGGCCGGACGAACCGCATCAACACCACTGAGGTTCACGCAATATAGCTGTACGGCGCGCACACCTTGACGAGCCAATGCGGCGAGCTCACGCAAGTGCTTGGTGCCCCGTTGAGTCACCGAGTCGGGAAACGCCGCAGTAGTCGAATCAGAAAAACCCAATGTCACGCTTTTGACTTCGACATAAGCCGGGCCGTCAGGAAACTCCAGGCGAAAATCCACTCGACTGTTTTCTTCACCGTAAGGCACTTCGCGCCTGAGCGCGCTAAACCCGGCAAGCTCCTTGATCCGCCCAGCACAAAGCGCCTCTTCGACCAGCGCATTGGCGCGCCCCGTATTCACGCACGCCAGCCGCCCCTGAGGCGTTTCGCTGATTTCCCACGTACCTGGGAGCTTGCGCTTGGGGTCATTGGAGCGGCTGAACCAGACCTTGCCACCCTCGATCATGCAATTGAGCATTGAGCCGGTGTTGGGGCAGTGGATCGTCAGTTGCTCACCACTGGCCAGTTCTATATCTGCCAGGAAGCGTTTGTAGCGACGCAGCAAGCGCGCTTCCTCAAGTGCCGGTGAAAAGCGCATCAGCCTTGCCAGCTCCGCAGGCCACGCTCAATTCGCTCTACAGCCTCCTGCAAGCGCGGCATGCTCTGGGTGTAGGCAAAACGCACATGGTGCCCGGCCTGATAGCGCCCGAAATCCAGCCCCGGGGTAAACGCGACATGCTCGGTTTCCAGGAAGTGACGGCAGAAAGCGAACGCATCACCGCCAAACGTGCTGATATCAGCGTAGAGATAGAAAGCGCCCTGAGGCTCGACTGCGATGCCAAACCCGAGCTCACGCAGGGCTGGAAGAAGAAAATCACGTCGCCGACCAAATTCCTCGCGACGCTCTTCCAAAATAGCCAGCGTTGCCGGCTCAAAGCAGGCCAATGCAGCATGCTGAGCCATGCTCGGCGCACTGATGTACAGGTTCTGGGCGAGCTTTTCCAGATCGGCCACGGCTGCGGGAGGTGCGACCAGCCACCCCAGACGCCATCCGGTCATGCCGAAATATTTTGAGAAACTATTCAGGACGAAGGCCTGGTCTTCAACTTCAAGCACGCTAGGCGCGTCCATGCCGTAGGTCAGGCCATGGTAAATTTCGTCTACCACCAGATGCCCGTGACGCTCCCGAACTGCCTGCGCGAGGCTGGCCAGTTGCTCACGGTCGAGCACCGTACCTGTTGGGTTTGCCGGTGAGGCAACCAGTGCACCAACGCTGTCCTGATCCCAGTAACGCTCTACCAGATCAGCGTTCAGTTGGTAGTTGACCTCAGGGCCGACCGGCACCAACTGTGCAGCCCCTTCTACCAGGCGCAGGAAATGCCGATTGCATGGATACCCTGGATCGGCCAGCAACCAGTGCTTACCAGGGTCGACCAGCAAGCTGCTGGCCAGAAGCAGCGCGCCAGAGCCTCCCGGGGTAATCAGGATACGCTGAGGATCAATGCTCAACCCGTAGCGCGTGGCATAGAAACCCGCGATCGCCTCGCGCAATGCCGGGAGGCCACGCGCAGCGGTGTAACGGGTTTCCCCATTGGCGAGCGCCGCCTGCCCCGCCTTGATGATCGGCGCCGCCGTGGTGAAGTCCGGCTCGCCGATTTCCAGATGAATGACGTCATGGCCTGCAGCTTGCAGTTCGTTGGCTCGCGCCAGCAAAGCCATCACATGAAAGGGTTCGATGGCGCGACTACGCGCACTGTAGGGCTGAGCCATTAGCCTTCTCTCAAATGGGGTGTAAACTAAAGATTCTACCCAAGAGCCGGAACCAGCGGGTGGTAAAACCTGCAATCAGAGGGAGTAGCATCCCCTGATTCTATCTGGTAAGTTCGGCGGCTCGCAGTCGCAGGGCCGGCGGGCGCCGGAGATGGAGCAGCCTGCGCAATGGATTAGAAGAGTGAGAGGCGGTCAATTCATGCCCACCAACGAAAAGCAACAAAGTAGTCAACTTGTTCGCGGCTTCGAACCCTATAGAGAAACCCAGGGCGAGGAGTACATGGGCAAGCCCATGCGTGCTCACTTCACCGAGCTGCTGAATAAATGGAAGCAGGAGCTCATGGTCAGCGTCGATCAGACCGTGGACCACATGAAAGACGAAGCGGCCAACTTCCCTGACCCGGCCGATCGCGCCAGTCAGGAAGAGGAGTTCGCACTGGAGCTGCGCAATCGCGACCGCGAGCGCAAGTTGATCAAAAAGATCGACAAGACGCTGCAGCTGATCCAGGACGAAGAATACGGCTGGTGCGAGAACTGCGGCATCGAGATTGGCGTACGCCGCCTGGAAGCCCGCCCTACCGCCGACCTGTGCATCGACTGCAAGACACTGGCGGAAATCAAGGAAAAGCAGGTCGGCAAAGCCTGACCTGAAAAAATGGGGCGCTTATAGCGCCCCATTTCAATTATGGTTGTACGACTTTTCCTGATTACCCGCGCGTTACCATGAACAACCCCAGCTATGTCGGGCGCTTCGCCCCCACCCCCAGCGGTTTTCTTCATTTCGGCTCACTGGTAGCCGCCCTGGCCTCCTACCTGGATGCCCGTGCGGTTGGCGGTCGTTGGCTGCTGCGCATGGAAGACATCGACCCTCCCCGTGAAGCGCCTGGCGCACAGGCAGCTATCCTGCGCACCCTGGAATCATATGGTCTGGAGTGGGATGGCGAGGTGGTTTATCAAAGCCAGCGCCATGATGCCTACGCCGAAACGATCCAACGCCTGTTTCAGCAAGGCCTGGCCTATGCCTGTACCTGCTCGCGCAAACAGCTGGAGCCTTATCATGGAATTTACCCAGGCCTGTGCCGGAACCTTGGCCATGATCAGCACGATGCGGCCATCCGTGTACGCGTGCCAGAGCTTGCCTATCACTTCATTGATCGCGTGCAAGGCCGTTTTGAGCAACACCTGGGCCGCGAGTCAGGCGACTTCATTATCCGCCGTCGAGATGGGCTGTATGCCTATCAACTGGCCGTGGTGCTAGACGATGCCTGGCAGGGCGTTACCGACATTGTGCGAGGCGCCGACCTGCTCGACTCAACACCACGCCAACTGTATCTTCAGGAGTTACTGGGGTTACGCCAGCCGTGCTACCTGCATGTACCGCTGATTGTGCAACCCGATGGTCATAAGCTGGGCAAATCCTATCGCTCCGCCCCGCTGCCAGCAGACCAGGCCACCCCGCTACTGCTACGTGCCCTGCGTGCCTTGGGGCAACCGACCGATCCGGCTCAGGCGTACGCCACCCCGCAAGAGGTGCTGACACATGCTTGCCGGCACTGGAACGTCGACGCAATCCCCAAAAGCATGACCCTGGCCGAGGCAACGCTGCGCTGAAGCCTTGCCGAACGCAAGAAAGCCCAATAGATTCAATTCCTTGGGGCAGAATGCGAAGTCCATTTGCAGCCTTGTCGCCATCCGCTACCATCGCCACCGCCGATTTGCGCCAATAATAACTTCAGGCACGCAGCGGTTTAACCAGTGAGGCCCACATGTACATCTATCGTTTGGTCCTGCTTCTGGTCGTGGGGATCTATTTGTTCTCCCCTGCCATCATGGACTGGTGGATCGAACCGACCGGGGCCTGGTATCGCCCGTACCTGCTCTGGCTGATCCTGATCGTCGTGACCTTTATCCTGCAGAGCCAACGTGATGCCGATGAGCTTTAGCCTGACCCAGATGATCCTGATCAGCGCCGCCTACCTGCTGGTGCTGTTCGGCGTGGCCTGGATCAGCGAACGCGGCATGATCCCACGCGCGATCATCCGTCACCCGCTGACCTACACCTTGTCACTGGGTGTTTATGCCAGTGCCTGGGCGTTCTATGGCACGGTCGGGCTTGCCTACCAGTATGGGTACGGTTTCCTGGCCTGCTACCTGGGGGTTTCCGGGGCCTTTCTATTGGCGCCCGTGCTGCTTTACCCGATCCTCAAGATCACCCGCACCTACCAACTGTCATCCCTGGCCGACCTGATTGCATTTCGCTTTCGCAGCACCTGGGCCGGCGCGCTGACCACCGTTTTCATGCTGATTGGCGTACTGCCTCTATTGGCGCTGCAAATTCAGGCGGTGGCCGACTCAATCGGCATTCTCAGCGGCGAACCGGTTAAAAACCGGGTAGCACTGGCCTTCTGCGCAATGATCACACTGTTCACCATTTTCTTTGGCTCGCGGCATATTGCGACCCGTGAGAAGCATGAAGGACTGGTGTTCGCCATAGCCTTCGAATCGGTGATCAAACTACTGGCGCTAGGGGGGATTGGCCTCTATGCACTGTACGGCGTGTTCGGCGGGCCCCACCAGCTGGAAGTCTGGTTGCTGCAAAACCAGACGGCCCTCGCTGCATTGCACACGCCCCTACAGGAAGGCCCGTGGAGAACCCTGCTGCTGGTGTTTTTCGCCTCGGCAATCGTCATGCCGCACATGTACCACATGGCCTTTACCGAAAACCTCAATCCGCGCTCACTGGTCAGCGCCAGCTGGGGCTTACCGCTGTTTCTGCTGCTGATGAGCCTGGCGGTTCCCCTGATCCTCTGGGCGGGCCTGAAACTGGGCGCCAGCACCAGCCCGGAATACTTCACCCTGGGCCTGGGCATTGCCGCGAACAACAAGCTATTGGCCCTGCTGGCGTACATCGGCGGGCTATCAGCCGCCAGCGGCCTGATCATCGTGACCACCCTGGCGCTGTCCGGCATGGCCCTGAACCACCTGGTACTGCCGCTGTACCAGCCACCGGCCGAAGGTAATATCTACCGCTGGCTGAAATGGACCCGACGGGCACTGATCGTCGCCATCATCAGCGCAGGTTTCGGCTTCTATCTGTTGTTGGGCGCTCAGCAGGACCTGGCCAATCTGGGTATCGTCGCCTTTGTCGCAACACTGCAGTTCCTGCCCGGCGTGCTCTCGGTACTCTATTGGCCAACCGCAAACCGACGTGGCTTCATCGCCGGATTGCTGGCGGGGATCAGCGTCTGGCTGGTAACCATGCTGCTGCCACTGGTTGGCAATCTGCAGGGCTTTTACATCCCGCTGCTGAACATGATCTATGTGCTCGACGACACCAGTTGGCACATGGCAGCCATCGCTTCACTGGCAGCCAACGTCCTGTTGTTCACGCTGATTTCGCTGTTCACCAATGCCAGCCCGGAAGAGGTTGGCGCCGCGGAAGCCTGTGCGGTGGACAACGTACGCAGGCCGCAACGTCGCGAACTGCATGCGGCCTCGCCGCAGGAGTTTGCCACCCAACTGGCCAAGCCCCTGGGTGCCAAGGCCGCACAGAAAGAAGTTGAACAGGCACTGCGCGATCTCTACCTGCCCTTTGATGAGCGCCGGCCTTATGCGCTACGCAGGCTGCGTGATCGAATAGAGGCGAACCTGTCTGGCTTGATGGGGCCTAGCGTGGCTCAGGACATGGTCGAGACCTTCCTGCCCTACAAGTCCGGCAGCGAGAACTACGTTACCGAAGACATCCACTTCATCGAGAGCCGCCTGGAAGACTACCACTCGCGGCTGACCGGCCTTGCTGCTGAACTCGACGCCCTGCGCCGCTACCATCGCCAAACCCTGCAGGAACTGCCGATGGGCGTCTGCTCGCTGGCCAAGGATCAGGAAATCCTGATGTGGAACCGGGCCATGGAAGAATTGACTGGCATTGCCGCCAAGCACGTGGTGGGCTCCCGCCTGACAACCATCAGCGAACCTTGGCGCGGCCTTCTGCTCGGCTTCATCAATGTTCCGGATGAACACCTGCACAAACAACGGTTGGCGCTGGATGGCCAGCCGCGCTGGTTGAACCTGCACAAGGCGGCCATCGACGAACCGCTGGCGCCGGGTAACAGTGGCTTGGTACTGCTTGTTGAAGACTTGACCGAAACTCAAGCGCTTGAAGACAAGCTGGTGCACTCCGAACGTTTGGCGAGCATCGGCCGGCTGGCCGCGGGGGTGGCCCATGAGATCGGCAACCCGATTACCGGCATCGCCTGCCTGGCGCAAAACCTGCGGGAAGAACGCGAGGAAGACAGCGAAATCACCGAGCTGAGCAACCAGATCATTGAACAGACCAAGCGTATTTCGCGCATCGTTCAGTCACTGATGAGCTTCGCCCACGCCGGCGGTAGCCAACAGAACAATGAAGAACCCGTATGCCTGGCAGAAGTGGCACAGGATGCAATCGGCTTGCTGGCCTTGAACCGGCGCAATTTTGAAGTACAGTTTTTCAATCTGTGCGACCCGGAGCACTGGGTAGACGGCGACCCCCAGCGGCTCGCCCAGGTATTGATCAATTTACTGTCCAATGCCCGCGACGCCTCGCCACCCGGCGCTGCCGTGCGGGTCAGAAGCGAAGCGAATGAACACACCGTCGACCTGATTGTCGAGGATGAAGGGAGCGGAATCCCAAAGAACATCATGGACCGATTGTTCGAACCGTTCTTCACCACCAAGGATCCGGGTGAAGGGACAGGACTAGGGCTCGCTCTGGTCTATTCCATCGTGGAAGAGCATTATGGACAAATCACCATCGACAGCCCGGCCGATATCGAAAGCCAGCGTGGCACCCGGATCCGAGTGACCCTACCGCGCCATGTCGTAGCGACGTCCGCTGTGAACTGAGACCGTCGAGAGAATTGAATCAATGCCGCATATTCTGATCGTCGAAGACGAAACCATCATCCGCTCAGCCTTGCGTCGCCTGCTCGAACGGAACCAGTACCAGGTCAGTGAAGCCGGCTCGGTACAGGAGGCTCAGGAACGCTTCAGCATTCCGACCTTCGACCTGATCGTCAGCGATCTGCGCTTGCCAGGCGCCCCGGGTACCGAACTGATCAAGCTTGGCCAGGGAACGCCTGTGCTGATCATGACCAGCTACGCCAGCCTGCGTTCTGCGGTCGACTCCATGAAGATGGGGGCGGTCGACTACATCGCCAAACCCTTCGACCATGACGAGATGCTGCAGGCCGTGGCGCGCATCCTGCGTGATCGGCAGAGCGCTCCGGCGGCACCGTCCGAACGTGTGAATGGCAAGCCAGCCGCCAGTGACAAGGCCGGCAGTGAAAGTGCCAATGGCGAGATCGGCATTATCGGCTCGTGTCCACCGATGCAAGATCTCTACAGCAAGATCCGTAAAGTCGCGCCCACCGACTCCAACGTCCTGATTCAAGGCGAGTCGGGTACCGGTAAAGAGCTGGTCGCCCGCGCCCTGCACAACCTGTCGCGACGCGCCAAGGCACCGATGATCTCGGTTAACTGCGCAGCGATTCCGGAAACCCTCATCGAGTCCGAACTCTTCGGCCACGAGAAAGGCGCGTTCACCGGCGCCAGTGCCGGGCGCGCTGGCCTGGTTGAAGCCGCCGACGGCGGCACGCTTTTCCTGGATGAAATTGGCGAGCTGCCGCTGGAAGCCCAGGCTCGCCTGCTGCGTGTCCTGCAGGAAGGCGAAATCCGCCGGGTCGGTTCGGTACAGTCGCAGAAGGTTGATGTGCGCCTGATCGCCGCTACCCACCGCGACCTGAAGAACCTGGCCAAAGTCGGCCAGTTCCGTGAAGACCTTTACTACCGACTGCACGTCATCGCCCTGAAGCTGCCTGCGCTGCGGGAACGGGGTGCCGACGTCAATGAAATTGCCAATGCCTTCCTCGCTCGGCAGAGCGCACGTATCGGCCGCAATGACCTGAGGTTTGCTCACGACGCGGAAATGGCGATACGTCACTACTCCTGGCCAGGTAACGTGCGTGAACTGGAAAACGCCGTGGAGCGTGCCGTCATCCTTTGCGAGAGCCCAGAGATTTCTGCCGACCTGCTGGGTATCGATATCGAGCTGAGCGATCTGGAAGACGACGATGAGACCTTCGGCGGCCTGCCAGCAGCCGGCACGCAGGCCAACAGCAGCCATGAGCCCATGGAAGACCTGTCGCTGGAAGACTACTTCCAGCACTTCGTGCTCGAGCACCAGGACCATATGACCGAAACCGAACTGGCACGCAAGCTGGGGGTCAGCCGCAAGTGCCTGTGGGAACGACGCCAGCGCTTGGGGATACCTCGACGCAAGAGCAGCGCAACCAACGAGGGCTGATACGCTTCAGCTGTCACCGTGCCATTGGGCAGGTAACATAAGATTCACGTGACAGACTGTTACCGCAACATGAAGACGTAACAAAAACCGGGGCTTACGGTAACGAAACCCCGGTTTTTTTTCGGCACCAAAACGGACCAAAACCGGCGTAAGCCCTTGTTTTACTGGGTTTCACAAAAGTTGGCACGGCACCTGCTATATGTTTGGTACAAGAACAATAACAAGCACTGCAAAAGACAATAAAAATAAGACGAATCGGCTCACGCACAATAAGAACAAGACGGCGGAGGCGCAGCTAACTGATTCTTTTGGAGAGGAGTTGTGTTTTGGGGCTTGCCCCACAACCAGGCAGAGAACAACAAAAACTGCACTAAAGCAGCGCCTACACTGGTTGGATCGACAGATCACCGCAACCTCAGCGACCAAAGCAATCCGTTTGCTCTTGGCCCCCGAATAGGGGGACGCTCTACAAGCCTCGGCTTTGTAGACAGGGCACTCAACAAAAACAAGAAGCCCAGAAGAAAAATAAAAAGAGCACGCAACTACATTCCAGGGGAGCTTCGGCTCCCCTTGTAGTTTTCCTACCTGCACCCCCTCACGCTGTTGCCTACACCATTCCCAGAGTAAATGCTAGAATCCCCGCCTATCATGCGGCCATTCTTCGTTTATGGCTGAAAATTCCTTCAAACAGTGCATCCCATGCTGAAGAAGCTGTTCCAGTCGTTCCGTCCCCCCGTTCGTGGCCCGCACCACCAGCGCACCACGCCTGAAGTGATTAATAGCAGTCAACATTCGCTGCAACGTGGCCAATTCAGTCGTCATGCGGTGAGCATCGTCGAGCGTCTGCAAAACGCCGGCTACCAGGCCTATCTGGTCGGCGGCTGCGTGCGCGACCAGCTTCTGGGCATTACGCCGAAAGACTTCGACGTCGCCACCAGCGCCACCCCCGAGCAAGTGCGTGCGGAGTTCCGCAACGCCCGAGTCATTGGCCGTCGCTTCAAACTGGTTCACGTCCACTTTGGCCGTGAAATCATTGAAGTCGCGACCTTCCGCGCCAATCACCCCGAAAGCGAAGAGGAAAACAGCCACCAGTCCTCACGCAACGAGAGTGGGCGCATCCTGCGCGATAACGTCTACGGCACATTGGAAGAAGACGCGCAGCGCCGCGACTTCACCATCAATGCGCTGTACTACGATCCGATCAGCGAGCGCATTCTCGATTATGCCAACGGCGTACACGATATTCGTAACCGCTTGATCCGCCTGATCGGCGACCCGACCCAGCGCTACCAGGAAGACCCGGTACGCATGCTGCGTGCGGTGCGTTTCGCCGCCAAGCTGAACTTCGGCATCGAGAAGCACACCGTCGCCCCGATTCGCCAACTGGCGCCGATGCTGCGTGAGATTCCGTCTGCACGCCTGTTCGAGGAAAGCCTCAAGCTGTTCCTCTCCGGCCAGGCCGCCGATACCTTCGAGATGCTGGTCGACCTGCAACTGTTCGATCCACTGTTCCCGGCCAGCGCCCAGGCACTGGAAGACCATCCGACCTACACCCATACCTTGATCAGCCAAGCGTTGATCAACACGGATCTACGGGTCAAACAAGGCAAGCCGGTAACCCCTGCCTTCCTTTTCGCTGCCATGCTCTGGCCTGCCCTGCCAACACGTGCGCTGCATTTGCAGAGCCGAGGCATGCCGCCTATCCCGGCCATGAACGAAGCGGCGCACGAACTGATCAGCGAACAGTGCCAACGCATCGCAATCCCCAAGCGTTTCACCATGCCCATCCGTGAAATCTGGGACATGCAGGAGCGCCTGCCACGGCGCAGCGGCAAACGTGCCGACCTGTTGCTGGACAACCCGCGCTTCCGAGCCGGCTATGACTTCCTGCTGCTGCGCGAAAGTGCGGGCGAGGACACCGATGGTCTTGGCCAATGGTGGACTGACTATCAGGAGTGCAACGAAAGTGAGCGTCGCGACATGATCCGCGAACTCGGCAGCCGCGATGAGGGTGCTGGCGCAGGCCCACGCAAACGCAAGCGCAGCGGCAGCAAACGCAAGCGCGCCGACGGCGCTGCGGGCGAGTAAACATGCCTCGCGTCTATATTGGTCTGGGCAGCAACCTGGACGATCCCCGCCAGCAGCTTGAGAGCGCCCTGCAATCGCTCGAGCAGCTGCCCGCGACTGATCTGGTTGCCGTGTCCAGCTTCTACACCAGCGACTCGCTCTCACCAGGCCAGCCACGCTACACAAATGCCGTGGCGGCACTGGATAGCACGCTGGAGCCTATTGCCCTGCTCGATGCCCTGCAATCCATAGAAAACGCCCAGGGCCGCGTTCGTAAAGAGCGCTGGGGGGCACGAACCCTTGACCTGGATATCCTGCTCTACGGCGACCAGGTTATCGATGAACCACGGCTCAAGGTGCCGCATTACCACATGCAGGCGCGTCCGTTCGTGCTCTACCCGCTGGCAGAACTGGTACCTGCCGACTTCCTGCTGGCCGACCAGCGCCCGCTCGCCCAACTGCTGGCCGATTGCCCGTTCGTCGGTCTGGAGCGCCTGTAACCGGGCGTTCCCCCACACGGTAACGCCCGTAACAGTGCATTCGTAACAATGCGGTAACAGGGTAATTGACTTCAGCCCCCTCGCTCACGACTATAGGCGTCCCGTGGCGCCCAAGCGCCGCAAAAAGGCGTATATAGGCCTGGAACAGGTCGTATTTCAAACACCACAATCGATGATGTGCTGTTCCAGAAGATGAATACACGCGTTGTACGCAGTCGTTTTTCACAGCGCCTGAACGAGGATTCCTTTTCATGCCAGATGTAACCCTGACCACCCTGCAGAGCCTAAAGCTCAAGGGTGAGAAAATTGCCATGCTGACGTGCTATGACGCAACGTTCGCCCAGGCATGCTGCCGCGCCGGCGTAGAAATACTGCTGGTAGGCGACTCGCTGGGCATGGTCCTGCAGGGCCACGACAGCACCTTGCCCGTCACCAACGCCGAAATGGCCTACCACGTAAGCAGCGTCAAACGTGGTAACGAAGGCGCACTGATTCTGGCCGACCTGCCGTTCATGGCATATGCCACCACCGAACAGGCGTTCGCCAACAGCGGCGCACTGATGCAGGCAGGCGCCCACATGGTCAAAATCGAAGGCGCAGCCTGGCTGGCTGACACCATTCGTCTGCTGGCCGAACGCGGTGTACCTGTGTGCGCACATATGGGCCTGACACCACAAGCGGTGAACATACTCGGCGGTTACAAGGTCCAGGGTCGCCAGGAAAACCAGGCCCGACAAATGCGTGCCGATGCCATTGCCCTGGAACAAGCCGGCGCCGCGATGCTGCTGCTGGAGTGTGTCCCAAGCGAACTGGCCGCCGAAATCACCCAGGCAGTAAAAATACCCGTCATCGGTATTGGCGCAGGCAGTGCCACCGACGGCCAGGTACTGGTCATGCATGACATGCTCGGCCTATCCCTCAGTGGTCGTGTACCCAAGTTCGTGAAGAACTTCATGGCTGGACAGAGCGATATTCAGAGCGCCTTGCAGGCCTATGTCAAAGAGGTCAAGGACGTCACTTTCCCAAGCAGCGAACACGGGTTCAGTGCATGAATACAGTCAAAACCGTCCGCGAGCTGCGCGCCGCCGTAGCGCGGGCACGCAGCGAAGGCAAACGCATTGGCTTCGTACCGACCATGGGCAACCTGCACAGCGGGCATGCTGCACTCGTGGCCAAGGCTGCGCAGCGGGTTGATTTCGTGGTTGCCAGCATCTTCGTCAACCCGCTGCAGTTCGGCGCGGGCGAAGACCTCGACAAATACCCTCGCACGCTTGCCGCCGACCAGGAAAAGCTGCTGGAGGCAGGCTGCCATCTATTGTTTGCCCCTTCCGTCGAGGAAATGTATCCCGAGGGCATGGCAGGACAAACCCGTGTTTCTGTTCCACAGCTGTCAGAAGGCCTTTGCGGCGCAAGCCGACCAGGGCACTTTGAAGGTGTAGCCACCGTGGTCAGCAAGTTGTTCAACATGGTTCAGCCAGACCTGGCGGTGTTCGGCCAGAAGGACTTCCAGCAACTGGCGGTAATCCGCGCACTGGTCCGTGATTTGAACATGCCGATCCAGATCATCGGCGAACCCACTGTGCGTGCCCCTGATGGCCTGGCGCTGTCGTCACGCAACGGTTACCTGAACGATGAACAACGCGCCTGTGCACCCGCGCTGTACCGCACCCTGACGCAGATGGCCGAAGCCATCAAACAGGGCTCGTGCGATTTCCAGGCCCTGATTGCCCAGGGCCAGGCGCAACTGCAAAAGGCCGGCTTCCGTCCCGATTACCTTGAAGTTCGCCATGCGATCAGCCTGCGCCCCGCCACCGCTGAAGACCGTGACCTGGTGATCCTGGTCGCTGCGTTTCTGGGCGCAACCCGCTTGATCGACAACCTGCACCTGAATCTCGACGACAAGCCTTAGCGCCATGTTGCCCGGCCCTCAGGGTTCGGGCACACTGCCGCCGCTCGCGGGGCCGGGAGGCTCCGTGTACCCGCGCGAGAACCTGACCAAGGAATCCCCCCATGCACGCCATCATGCTCAAGGCCAAACTGCATCGCGCAGAAGTCACCCATGCCGTACTCGACTACGAGGGCTCCTGCGCCATCGACGGGCTCTGGCTGGACCTGGCCGGTGTTCGTGAGTACGAACAAATCCAGATCTACAACGTCGACAACGGCGAGCGCTTCACCACCTACGCCATTCGCGGCGAAGAAGGCTCCCGGATGATCTCGGTCAATGGTGCAGCTGCACACAAGGCCAAAGTCGGCGACCGCGTAATCATCTGCGCCTATGCCCATTACAGTGAAGCAGAACTGCACAACTTCAAACCGCGCATGCTATACATGGCGCCAGGGAATGAGCTGAGCCACACCAGCCATGCCATTCCGGTTCAGTTGGACTGAGCCACCGGCTCAGCCAGGCCAACGGCAGGTTCGTGTGCAATCTTTTCAGACGAACCTGCAAACGGACCGACCTTTTCAGTGTCCAAGGCAGTTCCAGCAATAAGGAAAATCTGCAGCGATGGCGTACTACCGCACCCCTCATGACGTTACCGCCCTGCCGGCCTGGCAGGCGCTCCAGCAGCACCGCGAAGCCATGCAGAATTTCAGCATGCGCGAGGCCTTCAACGCCGATCCACAGCGCTTCAACCAATTTTCTCTGAGCTGTTGCGGCCTGTTCCTCGACTACTCGAAAAACCTGATCAACGCCCAGACCCGCAACCTGCTGGTAGGGCTGGCCGATGAAGTGGGCCTGCAGGATGCGATAAAGTCGCTGTTCGCCGGCGAGATCCTCAACGCTTCGGAAGGTCGCCCAGCGCTGCACACCGCGCTACGCCGTCCGGTAGGCGACAAATTGAGCGTCAACGGCGTCAACATCATGCCCGAGGTGCATAAGGTCCTTAACCAGGTAACCGAACTGGTTGGGCGGATTCACGACGGCTTGTGGCGTGGTTATACCGAAAAGCCGATTACCGACGTTGTGAACATCGGCATTGGCGGGTCCTTCCTTGGCCCCGAACTGGTCTCTGAAGCCCTCTTGCCTTATGCCCAGCGGGGCGTGCGCTGCCACTACCTGGCCAATATCGACGGCAGCGAGTTTCATGAGCTGTCGGCCAACCTGCGCGCCGAGACCACACTGTTCATCGTCTCGTCAAAGTCTTTCAACACCCTCGAGACCCTGAAAAACGCCCAGGCCGCACGCGCTTGGTACTTGGCCCAGGGTGGCTCGGAAGTAGAACTTCACCGACACTTCATCGCCGTTTCCAGTAACAAGACAGCAGCCATCGCTTTCGGCATTCGCGAAGAGAACATCTTCCCGATGTGGGACTGGGTAGGTGGCCGTTATTCGCTGTGGTCGGCCATCGGCCTGCCTATTGCGCTGGCCATTGGCATGGCCAACTTCAAGGAGCTGCTGTCCGGTGCCTACACCATGGACCAGCACTTCCAGAGCGCCCCGTTCGAACAGAACATGCCTGTGCTGCTGGCACTTCTGGGCGTCTGGTACGGCAACTTCTGGGGAGCACAAAGCCACGCAATCCTGCCGTACGACCACTACCTGCGCAACATCACCAAGCACCTGCAGCAGTTGGATATGGAGTCCAACGGCAAGAGCGTGCGCCAGGACGGAACCCCGGTTAACCACGATACCGGCCCCGTCATCTGGGGTGGCGTCGGTTGCAACGGTCAACACGCCTACCATCAGTTGCTGCACCAAGGCACCCAACTTATTCCAGCGGACTTCATCGTCCCGGTGGTCAGTTTCAACCCGGTTGCCGACCACCACCAGTGGCTGTACGCCAACTGCCTGTCGCAGAGCCAGGCCCTGATGCTCGGTAAGACCCGCGCTGAAGCCGAAGCAGAACTGCGCGAGAAAGGCCTGGCCGAAACCGAAATCCAGAAGCTGGCGCCGCACAAGGTGATCCCGGGCAACCGTCCGAGCAACACCTTGGTTGTAGAGCGTATCAGCCCACGCCGTTTGGGCGCGCTGGTGGCCATGTATGAACACAAAGTGTTCGTGCAGAGCGTCATCTGGGGCATCAACGCCTTCGACCAGTGGGGTGTTGAATTGGGCAAGGAGCTCGGCAAAGGCGTCTACCAGCGCCTCACCGGTGGCATCGAAGAGCCTGCTGAAGATGCCTCGACCCAAGGCCTGATCAACTACTTCCGCGGCCGCCACCGCGGCTGATCACCCGTCCTGCCCCTGGTCGCCAGTGCGACCGGGGGCAGTGAAGCGCACCGCAACGACGGTGCCGCAAGGACGTTATGGAAGCCCTTCGTCGGCGTATCGAGACTCAACTGCTTAGCATGACCGGCCTGGCGCTGGGGCAACTGGACCTGGAACACCCCAAAGGTGATCCCGGGCTGTTTGGCCCAGACAGTGTCTGCTGGCGCGTGCATGGCGACTTTCCCAGCATGCTGATCGGCGGCATCAGCGCCCTCCTGTTGCAAGTCTTGCACCCACTGGCACTGGCCGGGGTCTGGGACCATTCGAACTTTCGCCAAGACATGATCGGCCGTCTGCGCCGTACCAGCCAGTTCATCTCCGGGACGACATTCGGCTCAACCCGCGACGCCGAGTGGCTGATCGATAAAGTACGGACCATTCATCTGCAGGTCGTCGGCACCGCCGCCGATGGGCGTCCCTATGCCGCCAGCGACCCCGACCTGCTGACCTGGGTACACGTCGCCGAAGTCAGCAGTTTTCTCGCCGCACACCTGCGTTACCGCAATCCTCGGATGAGCCTCGCTGACCAGGATGCCTACTACGACGAAATTGCCTTGGTCGCCGAACGCCTGGGCGCACGCAATGTGCCCCGCTCGCGCCAGGCTATTGCCGAATATCTGCACGCCATGCGCCCACAACTGGCGTGCGATGCACGCAGCCGCGAAGTGGTTCGCCTGCTGCTTGATGCCCCTGCGCCGAGCCGGCAGGCCAAGCCCGTTGGCGCCGTGATGATGCGGGCAGGCATCGACCTGTTAGCGCCATGGGCCAGTGCCATGCATGGATTCTCACCGAGCCTGCTAGAGCGCCGACTGGTCCGCCTGGGGGTTGCCGGTGTTGCCCCGGTGCTACGCTGGGCCATGCGCGACAGCTCCAAGCACCGTGCACACCGACGCATGGGACTCAGCTGAGCGTCAGCCAGCGGGCGTGCGCGCCTCATACTTTGGTGATTGGCAGGCGCCTGGCCATCTGTGCCACCATGCCTACCAACAAAGCCCAAAGCAGGCTTTTGCCGTTCCGATACCACATCCAACAAGACTAAGGACCTGTGCCATGCAAGATGTTGTGATCGTTGCCGCCACCCGTACCGCCATTGGTAGCTACCAAGGAGCACTGGCCGCTATTCCAGCCGTTGATCTGGGGGCTGCGGTTATCAGCCAGCTGCTGACACAGACCGGCCTGGACGCCGAACTCGTAGACGAAGTCATCTTCGGCCAGGTTCTGACTGCCGGTGCCGGTCAGAACCCTGCCCGCCAAGCCGCGATCAAGGCCGGGCTGCCCCACGCCGTGCCCGCCCTGACACTCAACAAGGTATGTGGCTCTGGGCTCAAAGCCGTGCACTTGGCTGCGCAAGCGATTCGGTGTGGCGATGCCGACGTGGTCATCGCGGGCGGACAGGAAAACATGAGCCTTGCCAACTATGTCATGCCTGGTGCGCGCACCGGCCTGCGCATGGGCCACAGCTCATTGATCGACAGTATGATCAGTGATGGCTTGTGGGACGCTTTCAACGACTACCACATGGGCATCACCGCCGAAAACCTGGTCGAAAAGTACGGCCTGAGCCGCGAGGAGCAGGACGCCTTCGCAGCGGCCTCCCAGCAGAAAGCCAGCGTAGCCATTGAAAGCGGTCGTTTCATTGAAGAGATCACCCCGATCCTGATCCCGCAACGCAAAGGCGATCCGATCGCTTTCGCCACTGACGAGCAGCCCCGCCCGGGCACTACCGCTGAGTCGTTGAGCAAGCTCAGGCCCGCCTTCAAGAAAGATGGCAGTGTCACGGCTGGCAATGCGTCGTCACTCAATGATGGTGCTGCCGCCGTGCTGCTGATGAGTGCTGCTAAAGCCCAGGAACTGGAGCTGCCGGTACTGGCCCGTATCACCGCCTATGCAAACGCCGGAGTTGACCCTGCAATCATGGGCATTGGCCCTGTAAATGCTACTCGACGCTGCCTTGAAAAAGCCGGCTGGTCGTTGTCAGACCTGGACCTGATCGAAGCCAACGAAGCCTTCGCCGCCCAAGCGTTGTCCGTCGGTAAAGAGCTGGGCTGGGATGCCGCCAAGGTCAATGTCAACGGTGGTGCCATTGCATTGGGGCACCCTATTGGTGCTTCCGGTTGCCGGATACTGGTCACCCTGTTGCACGAAATGATCAAGCGTGATGCCAGGAAAGGGCTGGCAACGCTGTGCATCGGTGGTGGGCAGGGTGTGGCCCTGACGATCGAACGCTGATGTACGCCGGAGAGGCTCACCCTGGGCCTCTCCTGTTAAACTGCAGCCCCGAATACCAAGGCTACGTGCATGTCCCTCTTGAATCAGGCGCTGCGCGCCGCCCTCGACTCCCGCAACGGCCTTCTCGCCGAACTCCACGCCCAAGGGACCGACTGCTACCGGCTGTTCCATGGTAGCCAGGAAGGCGCTGCCGGCCTGACCGTAGACCGCTATGGCCCGCAGTTGCTGGTACAGAGCTTTCACCAGACCCTCGATCACGATGCCCTGCTCGACCTGCATGCTACCGTCGAGCAATCACTTGGCCTGGAGCTGCTGCTGGTCTACAACGACCGCTCCCAAGGCAACAGTCGTATCGACCGTCGAGACCCGGCCTACCAGGCCAGCGAGGCGGCCCTGGCCGATCATGTCGGCCATGAGTGGGGGCTGAACTATCGGGTACGTGGCCGTCACTCGGGGCAGGATCCGCTGTTGTTTCTCGATTTGCGCAATGCCCGTGGCTGGATCAAGCAGCACAGCGCCGGCAAGCGCGTACTGAACCTGTTTGCCTATACCTGTGGGGTTGGCTTGAGTGCCGCCGCAGGGGGTGCCCGTGAGGTCTGCAACCTGGATTTCGCCGAAGGCAACCTGGCTGTAGGTCGCGAAAACGCAGCCCTGAACCCAACGCTTGCGCCCATGGAGTTCATACAGTCCGACTACTTCCCGGCGATCCGCCAGTTGGCCGGGCTACCCGTCAGCCAACGACGCGGTCACAAACTGCCGCCCTACCCGCGACTGGAACCACGGCAATTCGACCTGGTATTTCTCGACCCGCCTGCCTGGGCAAAGAGTGCCTTCGGCACCGTCGACCTGTTGCGAGACTATCAAAGCCTGCTCAAGCCGGCGCTGTTGAGCACTGCCGAAGGAGGTGTGCTGGTCTGCTGTAACAACCTGGCCAAGGTCAGCCTCGACGACTGGCGCGCACAGGTGCTGCGCTGCGCCGAGAAAAACAACCGGCCAGTGCGCGAGTGGCAGGTTCTGACACCGGCTGCCGACTTCCCGTCCATGGATAACCAACCACCGCTAAAGACGTTGATTCTGCACCTTTGAAATAGACGTTTACGCACGAAAGAGGTGATTTGGCGCTATCTTCGGAACCGAATTATCGTGCCATACTCCAACCACTTCCGTTAGATACAGACGACGCCGCACATGCCCAAAGGAATGAAACGCGCCCTCGGCGCCTTGTTGGCCGCTCTGGCCCTTTACAGCCTGCTTGGATTCCTGATTCTCCCCGGCGTCGCCTTGCGAATTGCTAACCAGCAATTAGCCAACTACGCCACGCTACCAGCCAAGCTGCAGCGCGTGGAACTCAACCCGTTCAGCCTGGAGCTGACACTCTGGGGCTTGCAGATCGGTGAGCCGGGCAAGGAGCAGGTCGGCTTTGAACGTTTGTATGCCAACCTGCAGCTCGACAGCCTGTGGAGCGGCGCGCTTCACCTGGCGAACGTCGAACTGGACAAGCCACGTACCGAACTGCTGTTTGCCAAGGACGGCAGCCTCAATCTGACCCAACTCTTCAAGCTGCCACCCAGCCAGCCAAAAGCCGAAACGCCTGCGAGCGAGCCCTTCCCGCTGCGTATTGGCAGCATCAAACTCAACGCCGGTTACCTGCATTTCGAAGACCTGCGCCCCAGCGAACCCATCGAATTTCTCTACGACTCGATGGACCTGGAACTGAAGAACCTCAGCACCCTGCCCGACGACAGCACGGACATGACGCTGGTCGCCGCAGGCCCCAAGGGCGGCCGGATCGACTGGCAGGGTACGTTCAGCCTGGTGCCCATCGCCTCTGAAGGCACGCTGAAGTTTACTGACGGCAAGATGAAGCTCGTCTGGCCTTATGTCCGAGATATAGTGCCGTTGGTACTTGAAGACGGGCGTGTCAGCTTTGAGACCCACTACAAACTGAACCTGTCCAAGGAAACCGAGCTGCTGCTCGACAACACCTCGCTTCAGGTCGCGCCGTTTGCAGTCAATGCGCCCGATGGCAGGCCATTGGTACGCCTGGCCAGCCTGTCGGTCAGCGACACGTCGATTGACCTGGCCAAGCAGTTGGTCACCGTTGGCAAGATTCGCAGCGAGAAACTGGAAACCTGGGCAGCCCTTGAAGCCGATGGTCAGCTCGACTGGCAGAAGCTGTTCGCCAGCCAGCCAGCCAAGGCAAAACCTGCAGAGAAAACTGAACCGGCCACCGCAACGCCGGCCACCAAAGAGACGACAGGCACCAATACCCCAAGCAAACCATGGCAGGTGTTACTGCGTGACGTTCAGTTGCGCAACTATCAGGTTCATCTGGCTGACCGCACCCACAAGGAACCGGTCGCGCTGGAGGTGGGCCCACTTAACCTGGACCTGCAGAACTTCGATAGCCTCAATCAGTCGCCCTTCACCCTGAAGCTCGATACCGGAGTAGGCAAGCAAGGCAAGCTGCAGGCCTCGGGTGACGTCAATCTGGCACCTGTCAGCAGTAAACTGAATGTCGTTACGCGGGATATCGACCTTCGTGTCGCACAAGCCTATATCAGCCCATTCATTCGCCTTGAGCTACGCAGCGGCATGCTCAACAGCGATCTCGACGTCGACCTCAAGAACACGGCACCGCTGGCCTTCAGTATCACGGGCAAGGCTCAGGTCAATCAGCTGCACACGCTGGACACCATCAAGAACCGCGATTTCGTCAAATGGCAGCAGTTGAATCTGGATGGCCTGGAGTACCGTCATGGAGATGCGCTGTCGATTGCCAAGGTCAACCTGCAACAGCCCTATGCGCGCTTTATGATCAATGAAGACCGCACCACCAGTGTCGATGACCTGTTGATACCACAACCGGCTGGAAGCCCGCAGAAAGCCCGCAATACGTCTACCAGCAGCGCCAAGCCGCTGGGCATTCACATTGGTGAAATCGCGATCAACGACGGCTCGGCCAACTTCGCCGACTTCAGCCTGACGCCCAACTTCGCCACGGCGATCCAGCAACTCAACGGCCGGATCGGCACCATCGACAACCGGCAACCGAAACCTGCCAATGTCGATATCAAAGGTAAGGTCGACCGCTATGCGCCCGTCACCATCAAGGGCGCGCTGAACCCCTTCGACCCCATGGCCAGCCTGGACATCGCCACCAGCTTCAAACGCGTCGAGCTGACCACCCTGACCCCTTACTCGGGCAAATTTGCCGGCTACCGCATCCGCAAGGGTCGCCTGAATCTGGACCTGCATTATCTGATCACCAAGGGCCAGCTCAAGGCCGAGAACAAACTGGTGCTTGAACAACTGCAACTGGGTGAAAAGGTAGACAGCCCTGATGCCGTAGACTTGCCGATTCGCCTTGCCGTCGCACTGCTCAAGGACACCGAAGGCAAAATCTCCATTGAGTTGCCAATCTCCGGCGACTTGAACAACCCTCAGTTCAGCGTGATGCCGATTGTCTGGCAGACATTACGAAACCTCGTCATGCGAGCCGCCCAGGCACCGTTCAAGTTCATTGGCGGGCTCGTCAGTGGCGGCGACGCCCAAGACCTCGGAAGCGTCGCCTTTACTCCAGGCTCAAGTGACTTGAGCAGCGACGCCAAAGGAGCCCTGGAAAAACTCGCCAGCGCACTCAAGGCGCGCCCGGAATTGCGCCTGGAAATCGAAGGTACCAGCGCCCAGAGCAGTGACGGCCCGCTGATTGCCGAGCAGCGTCTGGAGCGCGAGTATCAGGCTACCTACTACAAGATGCTGCAACGGCGAGGCGACAAGGTCCCGGCACAAGCCACTCAACTGCAGGTGCCAGATGATGAGAAACCCGCGATGCTTGAGGCGATCTACCGCTCGCGCCTCAAACAACAACCGCCCGCGCAGTGGGAACAGTTGAGCCGTAAAGAGCGCACAGACAACCTGCGCAACGCGGTGATCACGTCGTGGGCTGAAAGCCCCCTGTTGCTGCGTCAACTGGGCCAGGCGCGCGCCAGCAGCATCAAGGATTACCTGGTCGACCAGGGCAAGCTTGAAGACCAGCGCGTGTACTTCGTCGATGCCACGCTGGGGCAAGCCGAAGCCGATGGCCGGGTAATCTCGCAGTTGCATCTGGACTCCGAGTAAGCGCTCCTCAAACGCCTGCTTAAAACCCCGGCTCAATGGCCGGGGTTCAGCTTAATAAGTTCTCAGGCCTTCAGCCGATACCGCCTTAACCCCCTTTATTTTTTTGGCAATCGAGACTGCTGCGTCTTTCTGGGATTGGGTCAAAGGCACCTTTGACGACAGGGAAACTACGCCGCTGTTGGTTTCTACAGAGATGTCCGAACCCGGCACCCCCTTCTCCGTCATCAGGTCTGCTTTGACCTTCGTGGTGATCCAGGTATCGGAAGTAGCCTCTGTTGCCTTGGTCATCTCACCCGCCGCAACCGTCAGCGGCGCTTGAGCAAAGGTCACGTTAGCCAACATCAGCGCGGTAACAGTAGCGGCAGCAATAACGAACTTCTTCATACAAGACACTCCTTTTTGAAGCATGCAGGATGCAAGCACGTACACGGCGAACTCCGCCCATAAAAAAAGGACCCCGTAGGGTCCTTTCTTCAACGCTTTGAGCTTAGACGCCCGAAGCCTTGGCTGCTGCAACATCTTTGATCGACAGCTTGATACGGCCGCGGTTGTCCACGTCCAGTACCAGTACTTCAACTTCCTGGCCTTCTTTCAGGATGTCGGTCACTTTCTCGACACGAGCATCGCTCAGCATCGAGATGTGAACCAGACCGTCCTTGCCCGGCAGGATGTTGACGAAGGCACCGAAGTCAACGATGCGCTCAACCTTGCCGACGTAGATCTTGCCGATCTCGGCTTCGGCAGTAATGCTCAGTACGCGCTGGCGAGCCGCTTCTGCCGCATCCTTGGTTTCACCAAAGATCTTGATCGAGCCGTCGTCTTCGATATCGATCGAAGCCTTGGTCTCTTCACAGATAGCACGGATGGTCGCGCCGCCTTTACCGATAACATCACGAATCTTGTCGGTATCAATCTTCATCGCGATCATGGTCGGAGCATTTTCCGACAGTTCGCTACGGGACTGACCAATGACCTGGTTCATCTGACCGAGGATGTTCAGGCGCGCTTCCAGGGCTTGGCCCAGAGCGATTTCCATGATCTCTTCGGTGATGCCGTTGATCTTGATGTCCATCTGCAGCGCGGTAACACCTTTGGCGGTACCGGCTACCTTGAAGTCCATGTCGCCCAGGTGGTCTTCGTCACCCAGGATGTCGGTCAGGATGGCGAACTTCTCGCCTTCTTTAACCAGACCCATGGCGATACCGGCAACCGGTGCCTTCATCGGTACACCAGCGTCCATCAGTGCCAGCGATGCACCACAGACCGAAGCCATGGAGCTGGAACCATTGGACTCGGTGATTTCCGAGACGACACGAATGGTGTACGGGAATACGTCGGCAGCTGGCAGCATGGCCTGAACCGAACGGCGAGCCAGACGGCCGTGACCGATTTCACGACGACCTGCACCACCCATACGACCACACTCACCTACCGAGAACGGAGGGAAGTTGTAGTGCAGCATGAAGGGGTCTTTTTTCTCGCCTTCAAGGGTGTCCAGCAGCTGCGCGTCACGGGCAGTACCCAGTGTTGCAACAACCAGAGCCTGGGTCTCGCCACGGGTGAACAATGCCGAACCGTGAGTCTTCGACAGTACACCGACTTCGATGTTCAGCGGACGTACGGTCTTGGTGTCGCGACCGTCGATACGTGGCTTGCCATTGACGATGTTTTCGCGAACGGTGCGGTATTCGATTTCGCCAAAGATTTCTTTGACTTCACCAGCGCTAGGCTGACCTTCTTCACCGGAGAACTTGGCGACAACCTGGTCACGCAGTTCGCCCAGGCGAGCGTAGCGATCGGCCTTGACGGTGATGGTGTAAGCCTGGGAAACGGCTTCGCCGAACTCGGCGCGGATTGCGTTCAGCAGTTCGGTGTTGGCAACCGGTGCTTTCCAGTCCCAGGTAGGCTTGGCAGCTTCGGCAGCGAGCTCTTTGACGGCCTGGATAACAGCCTGGAACTCGTCATGAGCGAACAGCACGGCGCCCAGCATCTGGTCTTCGGTCAGCTCTTTGGCTTCCGATTCAACCATCAGTACCGCGTCGGAAGTACCGGCAACGACCATGTCCAGGCTCGAGGCAGCCAGTTGCTCGTAAGTTGGGTTCAGCAGGTAGCCGGTGCTTTCGTGGTAAGCAACACGGGCAGCGCCGATCGGGCCATCAAACGGAATACCGGAGATCGCCAGGGCAGCCGAAGTACCGATCATCGCAGCGATGTCCGGATCGGTCTTCTTGCTGGTGGAAACGACGGTGCAGACAACCTGCACTTCGTTCATGAAACCTTCTGGGAACAGCGGGCGGATCGGACGGTCGATCAAACGCGAAGTCAGGGTTTCTTTCTCGGAAGGACGGCCTTCACGCTTGAAGAAACCACCAGGGATCTTGCCGGCGGCGTAGGTCTTTTCCTGATAGTGAACGGACAGAGGGAAAAAGCCCTTGCCTGGATCAGCCTGTTTGGCACCGACCACGGTCACCAGTACGGTGACATCGTTGTCGACGGTGACCAATACGGCGCCGGAGGCTTGACGAGCAATACGGCCCGTCTCGAGGGTAACGGTCGATTGACCGAATTGGAATTTCTTGATTACCGGGTTCACGGTTTCCTACCTTTTTTCAGTGGCTCTAGGGGAACTTGTTCTTGCGAATTCTTGGGCAGAACGGGGAATCGGCCCCATTGACCGTCCAGATAAAACTAGAGGTTGGGAGCCTGCCCTGACTGCGCGGAAACCGCTCAGGCAGAACAGACAGCCAACCTCATAGATACGCGCGGCGTGTTCATCAACCCAGGTACAACGTACCGTGGCTGAAGAATGCAACACGCCGAGCACACCACTGGCCAGGACGCTATTAGCGACGCAGACCCAGACGACCGATCAGGGCGCTGTAACGAGTGGCGTCTTTACCCTTCAGGTAGTCCAGCAGCTTACGACGCTGGTTTACCATACGGATCAGACCACGACGGGAGTGGTGGTCTTTGCCGTTGGCCTTGAAGTGGCCTTGCAGCTTGTTGATGTTGGCGGTCAGCAGTGCAACTTGCACTTCTGGCGAACCGGTGTCACCGGCTGCTTGCTGGTATTCGCCGACGATTTGAGCTTTTTCTTCAACGCTGAGTGCCATCTGGCTTCTCCAAATCAAGGGAAACCGAAACCGGTTTCCAATAGGCCAGGGACGGATCCCTGTATTCATAAAAGTGAGGAATAACCGTGCCTATTAACAGCCATCCTCTGTCCCGCAGGTATCACGCCGAAGCCTGATACCGTTGGTTTCGATCATTCAGACCGAATCAGTCGACGCGGCGCAATTCGCCCGTCTTCGCTCACTTCACCAATACCGATGAAGCGACCGTTGTGATCCTGTACGCGGACCATGCCGAATTTCGGCGCGTCCGGAGCCCTTACCGGCTGACCATGCAGCCAGTAGAAGGCACTGTGCTCGGAAAACTTGAGCAGAGGCCAATCTTGCAGACCGCTATCGGACGGTAACAGAAAGCGATCAACCGCTTCATTACCGCCTTCGGCGTGAACCTGCTCGAGTTCTTCGAGGGTCACAGTCTGTGCCAGGCTGAATGGCCCGGCATGCGTGCGGCGCAGTTCTGCAACATAGGCGCCACAGCCCAACTGCTCGCCGATGTCCTCGACCAGGGTACGGATGTACGTACCTTTACTGCAGCCCACCGAAAGACGAGCGCGGCTACCTTCACACTCAAGCAGTTCCAGGCGATCAATAGTAACAGAACGTGCTTCACGCTCCACTACTTCACCTGCGCGTGCCAGCTTGTACAGCGGCTGCCCGTCACGCTTGAGCGCAGAGTACATCGGCGGTATCTGACTGATTTGACCACGAAATTGTGGCAAAACAGCTTCGATATCGGCGCGACCAACGGTCACTTCGCGAGTCTGCAGCACTTCACCTTCAGCATCGGCAGTGCTGGTGGTCATGCCCAATTGCATGACTGTTTCGTAACCCTTGTCAGAATCGAGCAAGTACTGGGAAAACTTCGTCGCCTCACCGAAGCACAGCGGCAATACGCCACTGGCCAGTGGGTCGAGGCTCCCCGTATGGCCTGCCTTTTCAGCATTGAGCAGCCAGCGCACCTTCTGCAAAGCGGCGTTGGAGGTAAACCCCAGCGGCTTGTCGAGCAGGATGATGCCACTGACGTTACGACGGATACGCTTGACCTGAGCCACCGCTTACTCCTTGGTGTCCAGGGAAGTACCGCCATCCTGATGCTGGCTGTCTTCTGCTACGGCACGCTCGATCAACGCCGACAGGTGGGCGCCACGGGAGACACTTTCGTCATAGTGGAAGTGCAGTTGCGGCACACTGCGCAACTTCATTTCACGACCGAGTTGCATGCGCAGGAAACCTGCGGCGGAGTTCAGAACTTTCAAGCTCTGCGCGATGTTTTCTGCACCATCCTGCCCCATCACGGTGATGAACACCTTGGCATGGCCAACATCACGACTGACATCGACGGCAGTGATGGTCACCAGACCAACACGCGGATCCTTGACTTCACGACGGATCAGCTGCGCAAGCTCACGCTGCATCTGATCGCCAATACGTTGGGTACGGCTATATTCTTTTGCCATGTTTGCTACCTGTAACTGAAGCGGCAAACGCCCGGCCAGGCTGAAGCCGGACCGGGCGTTGCGTTCAGAGCCGCTGCGGGCGCCTTGCGGCGATCAACATACGGCTCCCAAGCTCGCGGCTTAGAGCGTGCGAGCGACTTGGACTTTCTCGAAGACTTCGATCTTGTCGCCAACCTTGACGTCGTTGTAGCTCTTGACGCCAATACCGCATTCCATGCCGGCACGGACTTCGGACATATCGTCCTTGAAGCGACGCAGCGATTCCAGTTCGCCTTCGAAGATAACGATGTCTTCACGCAGTACACGGATCGGACGGTTACGGTGAACCGTACCTTCGACCACCATGCAACCGGCGATAGCACCGAACTTCGGCGAGCGGAACACGTCACGCACTTCTGCGATACCGAGGATGTTCTCGCGAACATCGCTGCCGAGCATACCGGTCAGGGCTTTCTTGACGTCTTCAATGATGTCGTAGATCACGTTGTAGTAACGCATATCCAGACCTTCCTGCTCGACGATCTTGCGCGCGCCAGCATCAGCACGCACGTTGAAGCCGAACAGTACTGCATTGGAAGCCAGTGCCAGGTTGGCATCGCTTTCGGTGATACCACCGACGCCGCCGCCCACTACGCGCACTTGTACTTCGTCGTTGCCCAGACCGCTCAAGGAACCTTGCAGCGCCTCGAGAGAACCACGAACATCGGCCTTGAGGACGATGTTGAGGGTCTTCTTCTCTTCCTGCCCCATGTTCTCGAAGATGTTCTCGAGTTTGCCGGCATGCGCGCGAGCCAGTTTGACTTCGCGGTACTTGCCTTGACGGAACAGTGCAACTTCACGGGCCTTCTTCTCGTCAGCCACCACGCTCAGCTCATCGCCGGCCTCTGGAGTGCCATCAAGACCAAGGATCTCGACCGGAATCGACGGGCCCGCTTCCTTCACAGGCTTGCCGTTCTCGTCAAGCATGGCACGTACACGGCCGAAGTTCGAACCGCACAGAACCATGTCGCCCTGACGCAGAGTACCGTCCTGAACCAGCACGGTAGCCACTGGGCCACGGCCTTTGTCCAGACGCGATTCAACTACCACGCCCCGACCCGGTGCCGAAGGCGTTGCCTTGAGCTCGAGAATCTCAGCCTGCAGCAGAACGGCTTCAAGCAACTCGTCGACGCCAGTACCCATCTTCGCCGAGACAGGAACGAATGGTGTATCACCGCCCCACTCTTCGGAGGTAACGCCCTGAACAGACAACTCGTTACGGATGCGATCGAGATCTGCACCCGGCTTGTCGATCTTGTTCACGGCAACAACCAGAGGAACACCGGCAGCCTTGGCATGCTGGACTGCTTCAATGGTCTGCGGCATTACACCGTCGTCAGCCGCGACCACGAGGATCACGATGTCGGTTGCCTTGGCACCACGGGCACGCATTGCGGTGAACGCAGCGTGGCCTGGGGTATCGAGGAACGTGACCATGCCGCGGTCGGTTTCAACGTGGTAAGCACCGATGTGCTGGGTAATACCACCGGCTTCGCCAGCAGCTACCTTGGCACGACGGATGTAGTCGAGCAGCGAGGTCTTACCGTGGTCAACGTGACCCATTACGGTAACAACCGGCGCACGAGCGAACGACTCACCTTCAAACTTCAGGGACTCGGCCAGGGAATCTTCCAGGGCGTTGTCGCTGACCAGTTTGACGTTGTGGCCCAGCTCTTCAGCAACCAGCTGTGCGGTTTCCTGATCGAGAACCTGGTTGATGGTCACCGGAGTGCCCAGCTTGAACATGAACTTGACCACTTCAGCGGCCTTGACCGACATCTGTTGGGCCAGTTCAGAAACCGTGATGGTCTCGCCGATCACCACGTCACGGATTACCGGACCAGTCGGGCTCTGGAAGCCGTGCGCGTTACGCTTCTTCGGCTTGCCCTTGCCACGACCACCGCGACGGAAGCCATCGCTTTCTTCTTCGGTAGTACGCGGAGCAGCACGCGGCGTAGGCGCCTTTTCCTTTTCCTTGACCTTGACCGAAACACGTGGCGCTTCGTTGCGGCGCTCGCCACGACGATCGTCGTCACGCGCCTTGTCGCTACGACGGCTTTCGTCTTTCTTGCGATCGGCAACCGGTGCTGGAGCAGCGTCGGCCGGAGAAACAGCGGCAGGCGCTGCTGCGACCGGCGCGGCCGCTACGGCCTCAGTCGCTGCAGGCTGACGACGGGCTTCTTCCTGGGCACGTTGACGTGCTTCGGCTTCAGCCTTCTCACGTGCGGCGTTTTCCACGGCACGGCGTTCGTCCAGCTCGCGCTTCTGCTCGGCCTGGATCTCTTCCGGGCTGCGTTGCACAAATACTTTCTTCTTGCGTACTTCTACGCTGATGCTTTTGCTACCGGCAACACGCAGGGTGCTGGTGGTCTTGCGCTGCAAGGTGATCTTGCGCGGTTCTTCCACTTTCGCCTTGTGGCTGCTTTTCAAATGAGTCAGCAGAGCCTGCTTCTCACTGTCGGTCACTACCTGACCGGCGTCGGTGTGCGGCAGACCTGCCTCACGCATCTGCTGCAGCAGGCGCTCTACCGGTGCAGCGACCTCTTGGGCCAATTCTTTCACCGTGACTTGCGTCATGCACTTCTCTCCTCAGGCCAGCCTAATTACTCGAACCAGTGGGCTCGGGCGGCCATGATCAACTTGCCGGCACGCTCTTCGTCGATGCCGTCGATGTCGAGCAGGTCGTCGATCGACTGCTCGGCCAGGTCTTCGCGGGTAACCACGCCGCGCACCGCCAGTTCCGCTGCCAGGTCGTTGTCCATACCCTCAAGAGAGAGCAGGTCTTCGGCCGGGTGGGCGTCTGCCAGTTTTTCCTCTGTAGCGATGGCCTTGGTCAACAGACGGTCCTTGGCCCGAGCGCGGAGCTCGTTGACGATCTCCTCGTCAAAGCCATCGATGTTGAGCATTTCTTCCAGCGGTACGTAGGCAATTTCTTCCAGGCTGGTGAAGCCTTCGTCAACCAGCACCTGCGCCAGCTCTTCATCAACTTCCAGCTCGTCGATGAAGTTACGCAGGATGTCGCCGGTTTCAGCTTGTTGCTTGGCCTGAATGTCCGACTCGGTCATCACGTTCAGCGTCCAGCCGGTCAGCTGGCTGGCCAGACGCACGTTCTGACCGCCACGGCCGATGGCCTGGGCCAGGTTGTCCGCCGCCACGGCGATATCCATGGCGTGGGCATCTTCATCAACAATGATCGCCGCGACTTCAGCCGGTGACATGGCGTTGATGACAAACTGCGCCGGGTTGTCGTCCCACAGGACGATATCCACGCGCTCGCCGCCCAATTCGCCAGAAACTGCCTGAACACGCGAACCACGCATGCCAATACACGCACCTTGTGGGTCAATGCGCTTGTCTTTGGAGCGAACGGCGATCTTGGCCCGCGAGCCTGGGTCGCGAGAGGCGCCCATGACTTCGATCAGGCCTTCGGCAATTTCCGGCACCTCAATGCGGAAAAGCTCGATCAGCATCTGTGGCGCAGTACGCGACAGAATCAGTTGCGGGCCACGGTTCTCGGTACGAATTTCCTTGAGCAGTGCACGCAGACGCACACCCACACGGAAGGTTTCGCGCGAAATGATGTCTTCACGGGCCAGCAACGCTTCAGCGTTGTTGCCCAGGTCGACGATAACGTTGTCGCGGGTGACTTTCTTGACGGTGCCGGAAATGATCTCGCCCAGACGCTCACGATAAGCGTCGACGACCTGCGCACGCTCGGCTTCACGCACTTTCTGCACGATAACCTGCTTGGCAGTTTGAGCAGCAATGCGGCCGAACTCAATGGATTCGATCTTTTCCTCGATGATCTCGCCAGCAACGGCACCCGGCTTTTTCGCCTGGGCCTGATCAACGGCAAGTTCAATCGCTGGATCGTCCAGATCTTCGTCTTCGACCACAGTCCAACGACGGAAAGTCTCGTAGTTACCCGTGTGGCGGTTGATTTCCACACGCAGGTCGACTTCATCTTCAAAACGTTTCTTGGTTGCAGTGGCCAGAGCCACTTCCAGCGCTTCAAAAATTACGCCGGCCGGTACGCCCTTTTCGTTGGATACCGACTCAACAACCAGCAGTACTTCTTTGCTCATCGTACGCCTCGCCTTTCGCACGCCATTGGATCCGCGGACTACGCGGTATCCGGCACGTCTCAGTCAAAACTGGGAATAATGTTGGCCTTGTCGATCGAGTCGATCGGCAACAGGAACTCATGGCTATCCACCTGGACCACCACATCCTGCTCCTCCACTCCACGGAGAAGGCCCTGAAAGTTACGACGACCTTCAAAGGGCGTACGCAGCTTGATCTTCACTTGTTCGCCGGCATGCGAAGCGAACTGTTCCAAAGTGAACAGCGGGCGATCCATGCCAGGAGAGGACACTTCAAGGGTGTATTCGGAACTGATCGGATCTTCGACATCCAGAATGCCACTCACCTGGCGACTGACCACTTCACAGTCGTCGACCAGAATGCCATCTGCCTTGTCGATATAGATACGCAGTACCGAATGCTTGCCTTGAGAGATGAATTCGATCCCCCAGCATTGATAGCCAAGAGCCTCGACCACCGGGGCCAACAAGGCCTGCAACTGTTCTAGCTTGCTCGACACCTGAACCCCCTCGTGCATGCTATGCAAATAAAAAATGGGCAAAGCGCCCATCCCGGATACGCCGCTGAATACCGGCGCTAAGAACTGTCCAGCTAGCAAAAAGCCCCTGAAAAGGGGCTCCGCTTGGGACTGGTTGCGGGGGCTGGATTTGAACCAACGACCTTCGGGTTATGAGCCCGACGAGCTACCAGACTGCTCCACCCCGCGACAAAGCTGGGGCGAAAGTATACGACCGAACCCACCAAGGGGTCAATCTAACCTCCACCGACAAGAAAGCCCGCATGTAGCGGGCTGTCTTGTTTTAATTGGTACCGAGAAGGGGACTCGAACCCCTACACCCTATGGGCACAACCACCTCAAGGTTGCGTGTCTACCAATTCCACCACCTCGGCAATACTACATTTGACGCTTTTTACTTCTTCTCTTGAGCTGGAGGAACATCAGTATTACCGACATTACCTTTTTGCTCTTGAAGCACCGGCACATCATCTGCCGCTGGTTTTTTCTGAACTTCCAGAACCGCTGGATCTGGCAATCCTACCTGAGTCAGCTCATGAGCTTTCTCTTTAGCAAAGTATCCTAACCCAAGAGCAGTTAAGAAGAAAGATGCAGCTAGTATAGCAGTAAACTTACTCAGAAAGGTAGCAGAACCTTGGCTTCCGAACACAGTATTTGAAGCACCTGCGCCGAAAGATGCACCAGCCTCTGCACCTTTACCCTGTTGCAACAACACCAGTACCACCAAACCCAGCGCGCCCAACAGATGCAAAACAACTACGACGGTTTCGAGCATTTCTCAGTTTCCTGCGGCGCGACAAATTGCACCGAATTCGTCTGCGTTCAGGGAAGCTCCACCTATGAGCCCCCCATCGATATCCGGCATGCCGAACAGCTCAGCCGCATTGGCCGCCTTCACGCTGCCGCCGTATAGAAGCCGCACATTTCCTGCGACTTCAGTATTCTCTGCCGCCAGCTGCTCACGAATGGCTTTATGCACATCCTGCGCCTGCTGTGGCGTGGCCGTAAGGCCGGTGCCAATGGCCCATACAGGCTCATAAGCAATCACCGCTTTGGCAAAGGCACCAACACCGAGCTCCTCGATGATGCTACCCAGCTGACGCCCTACAACCTCAAGCGTCTTGCCCGCCTCGCGCTCTTCCAGGGTTTCCCCTATACACAACACTGGCGTCAGGCCACAGGCCTGAGCGGCTGCAAACTTGCGGTTGAGCGTTGCGTCAGTTTCGCCCATGAACTGGCGACGCTCCGAATGCCCAACCAACACAAAACTACATCCTGCATCGACCAACTGGCTCGGTGCAGTTTCACCGGTCAGCGCGCCCTGCATAGACTCCACTGCGGAGTTCTGTGCACCGACGGCGACCGACTTACCCTGCAACCCTTCAATCACTTGATTGATGTAGAGACAGGGCGGGAAAACCGCTACTTCAACACCGCTCGGCAGGGCTAAATCACTCAAGCCCTTGATCAGCTCAGCGACGCTGGCGCGGGTACCGTGCATCTTCCAGTTACCAGCTACCATAGGGCGACGCATGCTGTACCTCGTCGGTCAAAGTGGGCGCAGATCTTACCCAACCCTTTCAACGCTGGCAAGCGCTAATCAGACGCAAACTTCACCAACCAGCGCTGCCAGCTCTTCGGCGTAACCACGCACCTGTGCTTCATCGTCACCTTCGACCATCACGCGCACCAGCGGCTCAGTACCGGATTTGCGCAGCAATACCCGCCCACGCCCCGCCATTGCCTCTGTAACACGCGCACAGGCTTCCTTGACGACAGGGTGCTCAACCGGATCGACCTTGCTGTCACCAAAACGCACGTTGATCAGAACCTGTGGGCACTTGCGCAAAGCCTGACGCGCCTGAGCCAAGGTTTCGCCGCGACGCTTGAGCGCCAACAAGACCTGCAACGCAGCAATAATCGCATCGCCCGTCGTGGTGTGGTTGCAGCACACGACATGCCCGGAGTTTTCGCCGCCAACCACCCAGTCACGCTCCAACAGCTCAGCCATGACGTAGCGGTCGCCAACCTTCGCCCGCACAAACGGTATGGAAAGCTCCTGCAAGGCCAACTCAAGGCCCAGGTTGCTCATCAGGGTACCCACCACGCCACCCTGCAACTTGCCGCGCTCCTGCAGGTCACGCGCAATGATGAACAACAGCTCGTCACCATCGACGATCGCACCGGTATGGTCGACCATCAATACACGATCGCCATCACCATCGAAGGCGATACCAAGATCGGCGTGCCCCACCAGCACCGCTGCCTGCAGCGATTCGATGTGCGTAGAGCCACAACCTTCATTGATGTTCAGGCCGTCCGGCTGCGCATGCAGCACCGTGACGCTGGCACCCAGTTCGCGGAACACGCTAGGCGCAACCTTGTAGGTAGCGCCATGAGCACAATCAACCACAAGCTTGAGCCCGGCAAAATCGGTACTGGTCGGCACACTGCTCTTGCAGAACTCGATGTAGCGCCCGGCAGCATCGTTGATGCGCGAGACCTTGCCCAGCTTGCTCGACTCCACCACGGTCATCGGCTGATCGAGCAACTCTTCAATCATCAGCTCGATATCATCAGGCAGCTTGGTACCCTGGCCGGAGAAGAACTTGATGCCGTTATCATCGTGCGGATTGTGCGAGGCACTGATGACAATGCCCGCTTCGGCGTGAAAGGTACGCGTCAGGTAGGCAATCGCCGGGGTCGGCATCGGCCCAAGCAGCATGACATCCGCACCGGCAGCAGAGAGACCTGCTTCCAGCGCCGACTCGAACATGTAACCCGAAATTCGCGTGTCCTTGCCCACCAACACCCTGCAAGCGCCCATCTTGCGAAAGGCCATACCCGCTGCCCAACCCAGCTTGAGCATGAAATCAGGGGTGATGGGGTATACACCGACGCGGCCACGAATACCGTCGGTACCAAAATATTTTCTACTCATAAATGCTCCGTCACTCTTATTCGGCGGCCTGTACCGCTGCGATCATCCGCACTACGTCGACGGTTTCGGCGACATCATGAACGCGTAAAATACTGGCACCTTTGGTCATCGCCAGCGCAGCCAATGCGAGGCTGCCGTAGAGCCGCTCCCCAACCGGGCGCTCAAGTGCCTGACCAATCATGCTCTTGCGTGAAACGCCGACCAGCAGAGGCCTGCCAAGGCGATACAACGCTTCCATGTGCTTGAACAGGCTAAGGTTGTGGGCCAGGTTTTTTGCGAACCCAAAGCCCGGATCCAGGATGATGCGCTCCGCACCAATGCCCACCGCCGCACACGCAGCCATCCGTTCTTCAAGATAGCTCGACACTTCGACCGTGACATTCTGGTAATGCGGGTTGTTCTGCATGTCGCCTGGTTCACCGCGCATGTGCATCAAGCACACAGGCAAACCTGTGGCAGCCGCTGCATCCAGGGCGCCATCGCGACTGAGCGATCGCACATCGTTAATCAGCCCCGCCCCGAGACGAGCCGATTCGCGCATCACGGCCGGGGTCGACGTGTCGACGGAGATGATGACATCCAGCGCCTGGCTGATGGCCTCGACGATGGGCGCAACGCGCTCCAGCTCTTCGACAGGAGACACCGCTCGCGCGCCCGGCCGAGTGGACTCACCGCCCACATCGATCAGCGTAGCGCCTGCGGCAACCATCGCCTCCGCGTGGCGCAATGCCGCGTCACGCTGAGTGAAGCGGCCGCCATCGGAGAAGGAGTCTGGCGTGATATTGAGGATACCCATGACATGGGTAAGGGACAAATCAAGAACCCGGTTGCCGCAAGGCAACCGGGTCGGGTACTGCTTTGGAGTCATATGAATCCTTAGTGTTGCGCCGCCGGGCCACCAATCGGCGACTCGGGGCGGTCACCCTGCGAGACAGGTGTGCCCGAAGTACCCGATCCACCTTCCCAGTCACGCGGTTCGCGCGGAGGACGGCCTGCCATGATGTCGTCGATCTGATCAGCATCAATGGTTTCGTACTTCATCAATGCATCCGCCATGGCGTCCAGCTTGTCTCTATTCTCGGTGAGAATCTGCTTGGCGGTGGCATAGCACTGATCGATGATGCTGCGCACTTCGGAGTCGATCATCTTGGCCGTCTCGCCAGACACGCTAGCGTGCTGGGAACCCGCGCTACGACCCAGGAAAACCTCACCCTCTTCTTCGGCATACATCAGCGGGCCGAGCTTTTCGGAAAGGCCCCACTTGGTGACCATGTTACGGGCGATCTGGCTGGCACGCATGATGTCGTTTGATGCACCGGTGGTGACACCATCAAAGCCGAGCGTCATCTCTTCGGCGATACGACCGCCGTAGAGCGAGCAGATCTGGCTGATCAAGGCACGCTTGGAGAGGCTGTAACGATCCTCTTCAGGCAGGAACATGGTTACACCCAACGCACGGCCACGAGGGATGATCGAAACTTTGTAGACTGGATCATGCTCAGGCACGATGCGACCGACAATGGCGTGACCCGCTTCGTGGTAAGCGGTGTTCTGCTTTTCCTTCTCCGACATGACCATGCTTTTGCGCTCAGCGCCCATCATGATCTTGTCTTTGGCCAACTCGAACTCTTTCATTTCGACGATACGCTTGCTGCCACGTGCAGCGAACAGCGATGCTTCGTTGACCAGGTTAGCCAGGTCGGCACCGGAGAAGCCTGGCGTACCACGTGCAATAACCGCCGGATTGACGTTCTCGCCCACAGGCACTTTACGCATGTGAACCTTGAGAATCTGCTCGCGACCACGAATATCCGGGAGACCCACCACGACCTGACGGTCAAAGCGACCTGGACGCAACAGCGCCGGGTCCAGCACGTCTGGGCGGTTGGTAGCGGCAATCACAATGATGCCGTCGTTCATCTCGAAACCGTCCATCTCGACCAGCAACTGGTTGAGAGTCTGCTCACGCTCGTCATGACCGCCGCCCATACCGGCGCCACGATGACGACCCACCGCATCGATTTCGTCGATGAAGATAATGCAAGGGGCATGCTTCTTCGCTTGTTCGAACATGTCACGGACACGGCTCGCACCGACACCCACGAACATCTCGACGAAGTCAGAACCGGAAATGGTGAAGAACGGTACTTTCGCTTCGCCTGCAATGGCCTTGGCCAGCAGGGTTTTACCGGTACCCGGTGGGCCAACCATCAGCACGCCGCGAGGAATACGACCACCCAGGCGCTGGAACTTGCCCGGATCGCGCAGGAACTCGACGAGCTCGCCGACTTCCTCCTTGGCTTCATCACAACCGGCCACGTCGGCCAGTGTGGTCTTTACCTGGTCTTCCGATAGCAGGCGCGCCTTGCTCTTGCCAAAGCTCATCGGCCCGCCCTTGCCACCTGCGCCACCCTGCATCTGGCGCATGAAGAACATGAACACGGCGATAATCACCAGGATCGGGAAGCTGGCAACCAGCAGCTGAGTCCAGATGCTCTGCTGCTCGGGCTGCTTGCCTTCAACGACTACGTGATTGTCGACCAGATCGCCAATCAGGCCGTTATCCTGAATGGCCGGACGGATGGTCTTGAAGCTGTCGCCGTCCGTACGCTTGCCGGTGATGACATAGCCGTCGACTGCGACACGTTCGACCTTGCCATCCTTGACCTGTTGAATAAAGTCGGAATAGTTGAGGGTCTGCGGCTCGTTCGGGCTGGAGAAGTTGTTCATCACCGTCACCAGGACAGCCGCGATGATCAACCACAGGATCAAATTCTTTGCCATATCGTTCAATTAGCTACCCTCTGAAGCAGGCTGAGGCGCAGCCGTGCCTCGCATGATAATCACCGGCCTAACTTACTACATTACCTACACATCTGCAGGCGCCGTCTGTAACCCTTTGTGAAACTTAGACTACACGATGTTCGCCCAAGTCAGGCAGGGCAGTCGATTGGAAAAAACTATCGCAAACCCTGGAAGCTGCCGGCATGACGCTTTACTCGCCGCGAAAACCCCTTGCCAGCAAGTACTGCTCGCGGGAACGGTCCCGCGAAGAGAGCGGCTTGCGCATCTGGACCTTGTCGAACTTCTGCCGAACGGTTTTCAGATAGGTATCAAACCCCTCACCCTGAAAGATCTTGATCAGGAAGTCACCACCCGGACGCAATACGCGGGTAGCCAGGTCAAGGGCCAACTCACAGAGGAACATCGCCTTGGGCATATCCACCGCAGGTGTACCACTCATATTGGGGGCCATATCGGAAATCACAAGGTCTACTTCGGTATTACCTACCGCTTCGAGGATTTGCGCAAGCACCTCATCCTGGGTGAAGTCGCCCTGAATGAAGGTCACATCAGGAATGCTGTCCATTTCCAGGATGTCCGAGGCAATCAAACGCCCCTGCCCACCAATCAGACGACTGGTCACCTGAGACCAGCCACCTGGCGCAGCGCCGAGATCGATGACACTCATGCCCGGGCGGATCAGTCGGTCTTTTTCCTGCAGCTCCAGCAGCTTGTAGCTGGCACGCGAGCGATAACCGTCCTTTTGCGCCATCTTGACGTAAGGATCGTTGAAATGTTCTTTCAGCCAGTTATGGCTTGTCTTGGAACGCGCCACTGGGCACCTCGATGATAACGGTCGTGATTAACTGGGCGGATCCACGGGCCCTCGGGTAAAATGGCCGCCATTTTTACAGAATCAGACAAAGGGTCAGATTATGCCGCTCACTCAAGAGCAGAAGAAACAGTACAAATCCATTGGCCACGACCTCAAACCAGTTTTGATTGTGGCAGGCAATGGGCTGACTGAGGGTGTTCTCGCCGAACTCGAGCGCGCCTTGAGCGATCATGAGCTGATCAAGATCAAGCTCAACCTCAACGAGCGCGAAGAGCGTGCCGAAGTGATCACCGAGCTGTGCAAGGCTGGCCGTGCAGAACTGGTACAAACCATCGGGAAAATGGCACTGATTTACCGCAAAAACCCACAGCCTAACAAACAGCTGTCGAACATCCATCGCTACAAGTGATGCTCGCGCCGTGTCAGCGGCGCGCTCTGCGCGCCCTGCCCGGCTGAGGTTGCAGCACCAACAATACACCGGTAAGGCCCAGCACCAAATAGCAGAGCAACTGCCAACGCATCAACCCTGGCAGCAACGTTCGCAACGCAAAATACACAACACACGCCAGCAACGCCATCAGCAGCAGTTGCCCTCGCCTGTCTTGCCACAGGCTGCGCAGGCCTTCAGCCTGCACCAGAACCAACACCTGCAGCCCCGCACAAAACGCTGCGAATGCTACCAGCAATGACGCCACCAGCTTGCCGATATCCTCGACAAGTAGCGGCGCCAGCCCAACCTTTGCAAGCGTCGGTAGAAGCCCGAAGTACAGCATCCATAGGCCGCCAACCCAGAGCACCTGGGTTAGCTGCCAGATCACAGCGGTCGCGGCAACGCCGCGACGCCGATTAAATATGGGCGACTTCGACAATCTCGTACTCGATCAAACCACTCGGGGTCTTCACCGACACGACATCACCCTCTTGCTTGCCGATCAGGGCGCGAGCAATAGGCGAACCAACCGAAAGCTTGCCAGCCTTGATGTCAGCTTCATCTTCACCAACGATCTGGTACTTCAGGCTTTCGTCGGTTTCGACGTTGGCAATCTCAACAGTCGTGCCGAAGATCACCTTGCCAGTGTGCGCAATCGAAGTGACATCAATCACCACCGCGTTCTGCAAGCGCCCTTCGATATCACGGATACGCGCTTCAACCATACCTTGCTGCTCGCGCGCAGCATGGTACTCGGCGTTTTCCTTGAGGTCGCCCAGCTCCCGCGCTTCACCAATATCCTGGCTGAGCTTGGGACGAACGACCTTGGTCAGATGGGTCAGTTCTTCTTCCAGGGCGCGAGCGCCCTGGACAGTCATAGGGTATTTATTCATCCGTTGAGTCCTGCATGGAGATCCTGCAAGCGGCGCACGGTCTTTTCCGGACCGAACTTCAGCGCTTCACAGATAGCTTCACCTGCCGCAATGGTGGTGGTGCAGTAGATTTTGTGCTGCAACGCATTGCGACGAATCGAGTAGGAATCAGCAATCGACTGACGACCTTCAGTGGTGTTGATGATCAGCGACACTTCATCGTTCTTGATCATATCAACAACATGCGGACGGCCTTCAGTCACCTTGTTCACACGACGCACTTTCAGCCCGGCAGCCTCAATAATCTTGGCAGTGCCCGCAGTCGCGACAACTTCAAAGCCCAGGGCGATCAGGTCACGGGCAACGCCAGCCACTTGTGGCTTGTCGTCATCACGCACGCTGATAAACGCGGTACCGCCAGTCGGCAGCACTTCGCTGGCGCCCATCTGAGCCTTGGCAAACGCTTCACCGAAGCTGTCGCCCACACCCATGACTTCACCCGTCGACTTCATTTCAGGGCCGAGGATCGGGTCAACACCTGGGAACTTGGCGAACGGGAAGACCGCTTCCTTGACGCTGTAGAAGTTCGGAATGATTTCCTTGGTGAAACCAATTTCCTTCAGGGTCTTGCCGGCCATGACACGCGCCGCAATCATCGCCAGGGAAGTGCCGATGCACTTGGAGACGAACGGTACAGTACGCGAAGCGCGCGGGTTGACTTCAATGACGTAGATCTTGTCGCCTTGCAGCGCCAGCTGAACGTTCATCAGGCCGACCACGCCCAACTCCAGAGCCATTTTCTTGACCTGCTCGCGGACTTCGTCCTGAACATGGGCTGGCAGGGAGTATGGCGGCAGCGAACAGGCCGAGTCACCGGAGTGAACACCGGCCTGCTCGATGTGCTGCATGATTGCGCCGATGACCACGTCGGTACCGTCGCAGACCGCATCAACGTCCATCTCGATGGCGCAGTTGAGGAAGTGGTCGAGCAGCACAGGGCTGTCGTTGGAAACCTGGACCGCTTCACGCAGGTAACGCTTGAGTTCGTCCAGTTCGTAGACGATCTCCATGGCACGGCCACCCAGCACGTAGGACGGACGAACCACCAGCGGGTAACCGATCACACCGGCAGCACGGATGGCTTCATCTTCGCTGCGAACGGTGGCATTTGGCGGCTGCAGCAGGTTCAGACGCTGAACCATCTGCTGGAAGCGCTCACGGTCTTCAGCACGGTCGATTGCATCAGGGCTGGTACCGATAATCGGTACACCGGCCTCTTCCAGCGCACGAGCCAGTTTCAGCGGGGTCTGGCCACCGTAGTGAACGATCACGCCCTTCGGCTTCTCGACACGCACCACTTCCAGCACGTCTTCCAGCGTCAGCGGCTCGAAGTACAGGCGATCGGACGTGTCATAGTCGGTGGAAACGGTTTCCGGGTTGCAGTTGACCATGATGGTCTCGTAACCATCTTCACGCAGGGCCAGTGCCGCGTGTACGCAGCAGTAGTCGAACTCGATACCTTGGCCGATACGGTTTGGACCACCACCCAGGATCATGATCTTGTCACGGCTCGACGGGTTGGCCTCGCACTCTTCCTCATAGGTCGAATACAGGTAGGCCGTGTCGGTCGCGAACTCGGCAGCGCAGGTGTCGACGCGCTTGTAGACCGGGAACACTTCCAGCTTGTGGCGGTGACGACGCAGGTTCTTGTCGGTAATACCCAGCAGCTTGGCCAGACGCTGGTCAGAGAAGCCCTTGCGCTTGAGGCTGAGCATCAGGCCCTTGTCGATGTTGGCCAAGCCCAGGGTCTTGACGCGCTCTTCTTCCTTGATCAGGTCTTCGATCTGCACCAGGAACCAGTGGTCGATGCTGGTCAGCGCGAAGATTTCGTCACGGGTCATGCCAGCACGGAAGGCGTCAGCAACGTACCAGATGCGCTCAGCGCCAGGAACGGTCAGCTCGCGCTTGAGGATGCTCGGGGTTTCCGGGTTAGCCAAGTCAAGCTTAGGATCAAGACCGCATACACCCACTTCTAGACCACGCAGGGCTTTCTGCAGGGATTCCTGGAAAGTACGGCCGATGGCCATGACTTCACCAACGGATTTCATCTGGGTGGTCAGACGGGCGTCGGCTTTCGGGAACTTCTCGAAGGCGAAGCGCGGCAGCTTGGTCACAACGTAGTCGATGGACGGCTCGAACGAAGCCGGGGTACGACCACCGGTGATGTCGTTCTGCAGTTCATCCAGGGTGTAGCCGACAGCCAGCTTGGCGGCAATCTTGGCGATCGGGAAGCCGGTCGCTTTCGAAGCCAGGGCCGAGGAACGCGATACACGCGGGTTCATCTCGATCACGACCATACGGCCAGTGTCCGGGCAGATACCGAACTGGACGTTGGAACCGCCTGTTTCAACACCGATCTCACGCAGTACCGCCAGCGAGGCGTTACGCATGATCTGGTATTCCTTGTCGGTCAGGGTCTGTGCCGGAGCAACGGTGATCGAGTCACCGGTGTGCACGCCCATCGGGTCGAAGTTTTCGATGGAGCAGACGATGATGCAGTTGTCCTTTTTGTCGCGGACCACTTCCATCTCGTACTCTTTCCAACCGATCAACGACTCATCGATCAGCAGTTCCTTGGTCGGCGACAGGTCCAGACCACGGGCACAGATTTCTTCGAACTCTTCACGGTTGTAGGCGATGCCACCACCGGTGCCGCCCATGGTGAAGGACGGACGAATGATGCACGGGAAGCCCAGCTTCTCGAGAACGGCGTTAGCCTCCTCCATGCTGTGGGCGATGCCGGAGCGCGGGCACTCCAGACCAATGGCTTTCATGGCCTGGTCAAAACGCGAACGGTCTTCTGCCTTGTCGATGGTGTCGGCATTGGCGCCGATCATTTCCACACCGAACTTCTCCAGAATGCCTTCGCGCTCCAGATCCAGGGCGCAGTTCAGTGCAGTCTGGCCACCCATGGTCGGCAGCAGCGCATCTGGACGCTCTTTCTCAATGATCTTGGCCACCGTTTGCCATTTGATCGGCTCGATGTAGGTGGCGTCGGCCATGGCCGGGTCGGTCATGATGGTGGCCGGGTTGGAGTTCACCAGGATGACGCGGAAACCTTCCTCGCGCAGGGCCTTGCAGGCCTGGGCGCCGGAATAGTCGAATTCGCAGGCCTGGCCGATCACGATCGGTCCAGCGCCGAGAATCAGGATACTTTTAATGTCTGTACGTTTTGGCATGGGTTGTCACTCAAATCCGCAGGTCAGTCGGCAAGCCGTCTTGAACAATCTTGGCGGTCCCTGAACACGGCTTGCGCCGGTTCAGGGCCTTCTCACTAGGTGCTCAGCGGCGCTTGGCCATGGCATCGATGAAACGGTCGAACAGCGGCGCGACATCGGTCGGGCCAGGGCTGGCTTCAGGGTGACCCTGGAAGCTGAACGCGCTCTTGTCGGTGCGCTCAATACCCTGGAGGCTACCGTCGAACAGCGACTTGTGCGTAGCGCGCACATTGGCTGGCAGCGTCGCCTCATCAACGGCAAAACCGTGGTTCTGGCTGGTGATCATCACAACGCCGGTGTCCAGATCCTGGACCGGGTGGTTGGCACCGTGGTGGCCATGACCCATTTTCACGGTCTTGGCGCCAGAAGCGAGTGCCAGCAGTTGGTGACCCAGGCAGATGCCGAACACCGGAATTTCGGTTTCGAGAATGTCCTGAATCGCCTTGATTGCATAATCGCAAGGCTCTGGATCGCCAGGGCCGTTAGACAGGAACACGCCATCAGGGTTGAGCGCCAGAACGTCGCTGGCCGGTGTTTGCGCAGGAACCACGGTCACACGGCAGCCGCGCTCAACCAGCATGCGCAGGATGTTCAGCTTGACGCCGTAGTCATAGGCAACCACGTGGTATGGCAGCTCGGAAGCTTCGATAGTTGGGTGACTGTCGGTCTTCAGACTCCAGACACTGGAACGCCACTCGTAGCTGTTCTGGGTGCTGACAACCTTGGCCAGGTCCATGCCTTTCAGGCCTGGGAAGCCACGCGCAGCGGCGATGGCGGCTTCTTCGGTGATGTTGTCACCGGCCAGGATGCAACCATTCTGCGCACCCTTCTCACGCAGGATGCGTGTCAGGCGACGGGTATCGATGCCGGCGATCGCAACCACGTTGTTGGCTTTCAGGTAGTCCGGCAGCGACTGCTTGTTCCGCCAGTTGCTGGCAAGCAACGGCAGGTCGCGAATCACCAGGCCAGCCGACCAGACGCGGTCGGATTCGGCATCTTCCGGCGTGGTGCCAGTGTTGCCAATGTGTGGGTAAGTCAGGGTAACGATTTGCTGCGCATAGGAAGGGTCAGTCAGGATTTCCTGATAGCCGGTCATTGCGGTGTTAAACACCACCTCACCAACGGTCTGACCGTCGGCTCCAATGGCTTCACCGCGAAAAATGCTGCCATCAGCAAGGGCGAGTATGGCTGGCTTAGTCAAGAAGACCTCCCGTAAATCAAGCCTGAAGGGGCGATCGCAGGTTGCAAAAAAGCGGAATGACGTATAGACACGTCACCCCGCTTTCTTCGTCGAATTATCTGCGCGCTTTTAGTGGACACACTAAAGCTGTAGCTTACAGAAAAACGTATTTTTGGTCTACCGCTGATGTGCCTGAAAGGCGCAGAAATGCGACAGGACGTCGCCAGGATTCAGAAGCAACCCGCAAGACCGGCTCCAGTGAAACCCAAAGAGCCGACTTGCAGGCACACTTTCGACAACGCTTAACGCAGTTCCAGCACGTCCTGCATGTCATACAGGCCCGGCTCGCGCCCTTCCAGCCACAATGCGGCACGCACCGCACCCTTGGCGAAGGTCATGCGACTGGAGGCCTTGTGGGTGATCTCGACGCGCTCACCCTCAGCCGCGAACAACACGGTGTGATCGCCGACCACATCGCCGGCACGCACGGTAGCGAAGCCAATGGTCTGCCGATCACGGGCGCCGGTCTGACCTTCGCGACCATAGACCGCCACTTCCTGCAGGTTGCGACCCAAGGCCTGAGCAACCACCTCACCCATGCGCAGCGCCGTACCCGAAGGTGCATCGACCTTGTGCCGGTGATGCGCCTCGATGATCTCGATATCGACATCATCACCCAGCACGCGGGCAGCAGTATCGAGCAGCTTCAAGCACAGGTTCACACCCACGCTGAAGTTGGCGGCGAAGACAATCGGAATCTCCTTGCTCGCCTCTACCAGCAGTTGCTTTTCTTCAGCACTGAAGCCGGTAGTACCGATCACCATGGCCTTGCCCGACTCACGGCAAAACGCCAGGTTTTTCAGCGTGACCGACGGATGGGTGAAGTCGATCAGAACATCGAAGTCATCGACCACCTGTTCCAGACCACCCGACAGCGCCACGCCAATACGACCCAGCGCTGCCAATTCACCAGCGTCCGCACCGATCAGCGTACTGTCCGGACGATCCACAGCCGCGGTCAGGCCCGCACCCTGCGCATGCTGCACAGCTTCGATCAGGGTTTTACCCATCCGCCCTGCAGCACCCATTACCGCTATACGTCGCATGCCCTGTTCCTTCTTACAGATCGCCGAAGAAGCGCTTTACGCCTTCGAACCAGCCACTGGCCTTGGGAGAATGGGAACTGTCGCAGTCCAGCGAATCGCGCAGCTCTTCGAGCAGCTCACGCTGACGGCGACTCAGATTGACCGGCGTCTCGACTGCGACGCGGCACATCAGATCGCCCGCCGCACCGCCACGCACCGGGGCAACACCCTTGCCGCGCAGACGGAACTGCTTGCCGGTCTGAGTACCCTCAGGGATCTTCAGCTTGACCCGACCATCAAGGGTCGGCACTTCAAGCTCGCCACCCAGCGCAGCATCGGTGTAACTGATCGGCACTTCGCAATACAAATGCTTGCCATCACGCTGGAAGATCGCATGCTCGCGCACATTGATCACAACGTAAAGGTCGCCGGTAGGCCCACCATGGCTACCCGCCTCGCCCTCGCCAGACAGGCGGATGCGGTCTCCGGTATCGACACCGGCCGGCACCTTGACCGACAGCGTCTTGTACTCTTCGACACGCCCTTCGCCATGGCATGCATCGCAAGGATCGGTAATGATCTTGCCTTGGCCATGACAACGCGGACAGGTCTGCTGGACCGAGAAAAAGCCCTGCTGCATGCGCACCTGGCCAATACCACCACAGGTCGGACAGGTCGAGGGCGAAGAGCCCTTCTTGGCACCGGAACCCTCGCACGGCGAGCAGTTCACCAATGTCGGCACACGGATATTGACCGTGGTGCCGCGCACCGCTTCTTCGAGGTTCAGCTCCAGGGTGTAGCGCAGGTCGCTGCCACGCTGGGCACCGCCACGGGAACCACCCCGACCACCACCAAAGAAGTCGCTGAACACATCACCGAAGATATCGGAGAAGTTCGCACCACCAAAGCCAGCACCGCCACCACCCATGCTAGGGTCGACGCCGGCATGGCCATACTGGTCATACGCCGCACGCTTGCTGCTATCGGACAGCACTTCGTAGGCCTCGTTGGCCTCCTTGAATTTTTCTTCCGACTCTTTGTCATCGGGATTACGGTCCGGGTGATGCTTCATCGCCAGACGACGATAAGCCTTCTTCAGCTCCGCCTCGCTGGAGCCGCGCTCTACACCCAGAACCTCGTAATAATCACGCTTTGCCATAAGTCTTTGTACTCTTGAGGACGTTCGGCAAACCTCTGCGCTATTCGCGCTATGCCGCCAGCATTCAAACCCGGTCGAATGCCGTAAAAATTCGGGTATTCCAGACACGCCAACGCGGGAGCAAGCCCCCGCGCGGCGACATCCTACCAGCCACCGCTAAAATGCAGTCAACCGGCCGACAACCTGTAGTAATTACTTGTTGTCTTTGACTTCTTCGAACTCGGCGTCGACTACATCGTCATGCTTGCCAGCTTCTTCCGCAGGCTTGGCAGCAGCTTCAGGCTTCTCGCCCTGCTCAGCGTACATTTTCTGAGCCACTGGCGCGGAGACCTTCGACAGCTCTTCGACCTTGGCATCGATGGCAGCTTTGTCATCGCCTTTAACGGCAGCTTCCAGCGCTACGACCGCAGCTTCGATAGCAGCCTTCTCTTCGGCAGTGACCTTGTCACCGGCATCAGCGACCATCTTGCGAGTCGAGTGCACCAGCGCATCACCCTGGTTACGGGCAGCGGCCAGCTCTTCAAACTTGCGGTCTTCCTCGGCGTTAGCCTCGGCATCACGCACCATGCGCTCGATTTCTTCGTCCGACAGACCGGAGTTGGCCTTGATCACGATCGACTGAGTCTTGCCAGTGGCCTTGTCTTTCGCACCAACGTGCAGGATACCGTTGGCGTCGATGTCGAAGGTCACTTCGATCTGAGGCACGCCACGTGGTGCTGGTGGAATGTCAGCCAGGTCGAACTTGCCCAGGGACTTGTTCTGTGCGGCTTGTTTACGCTCACCTTGCAGCACGTGAATGGTCACGGCGCTCTGATTGTCATCAGCGGTCGAGAACACCTGCGACTTCTTGGTCGGAATGGTGGTGTTTTTCTCGATCAGCGCGGTCATCACGCCACCCATGGTTTCAATACCCAGGGTCAGCGGGCTAACGTCCAGCAGCAGAACGTCTTTCACGTCACCTGCCAGAACGGCACCCTGGATAGCAGCACCCATGGCAACGGCTTCGTCAGGGTTGACGTCTTTACGCGCTTCTTTACCGAAGAAATCGGTAACGGCTTTCTGTACCAGCGGCATACGGGTCTGGCCGCCAACCAGGATCACGTCGTTGATCGAACCTACGTCGATACCGGCATCTTTCAGCGCGATACGGCAAGGCTCGATGGTGCGCTGAACCAGGTCTTCAACCAGCGATTCCAGCTTGGCGCGGGAGATCTTCACGTTCAGGTGCTTAGGACCGGTGGCATCTGCAGTGATGTACGGCAGGTTGACATCAGTCTGCTGGCTCGAAGACAGCTCGATCTTGGCTTTCTCAGCGGCCTCTTTCAGACGCTGCATGGCCAGCGGGTCACCCTTGAGGTTCATGCCGCTTTCTTTCTTGAACTCGTCAACAAGGTAGTCGATCAGACGGATATCGAAGTCTTCACCACCGAGGAAGGTGTCACCGTTGGTTGCCAGTACTTCGAACTGGTGCTCACCATCAACCTCGGCGATCTCGATCACCGACACGTCGAAGGTACCGCCACCCAGGTCATAAACGATCACGGTGTGATCGCCCTTGGCCTTGTCCATACCGTACGCCAGCGCAGCAGCGGTAGGTTCGTTGATGATGCGCTTGACGTCCAGACCAGCAATACGACCGGCGTCCTTGGTAGCTTGACGCTGGCTGTCGTTGAAGTAGGCAGGCACGGTAATAACTGCTTCAGTCACTGCCTCGCCGAGGTAGTCTTCGGCGGTCTTCTTCATCTTTTTCAGGATTTCAGCCGAGATTTGTGGCGGCGCCATTTTCTGGCCGTTCACTTCAACCCAGGCGTCGTTGTTGTCTGCCTTGACGATCTTGTAAGGGACCATCTGGATGTCTTTCTGAACGACTTCTTCATCGAAACGACGACCGATCAGACGCTTTACTGCGTACAGGGTGTTGTGCGGGTTGGTGACAGCCTGACGCTTGGCCGACTGACCGACCAGAATCTCGCCATCGTTGGCGTAAGCGATGATCGATGGGGTGGTACGCGCGCCTTCGGCGTTCTCGATAACCTTGACGTTACCGTTTTCCAGAATGGAGACGCAGGAGTTGGTGGTCCCCAGGTCGATACCGATGATTTTACCCATGTTAACTCTCCCGAAACTTGAATAAGGTTGCCGCAGCAGTGCTGGCTAACTGCGGTAATACTTGAATGCTTGACACCTAAATGGGGACGCCCCGGACGATTTCAAGCCTGCTCGTCAATCGACGGCGAAACCGGCGCCGGCGCCTTGCTGACCACAACCATGGCTGGGCGCAGCAGACGGCCATTGAGCTGATAGCCCTTCTGGAACACTTTCAACACGCTGTTAGGCTCTACCTCAGCGCTTTCCTGCATGGCCATGGCCTGGTGATGCTCGGCATTGAACGGCTCGCCATGCGGGTCAATGGCTTCAAGGTTGAAGCGCTTGAGGGTGTCGTGGAACATTTTCAGCGTCAGCTCAATGCCTTCACGCATTGGGCGAATGCTTTCATCATCGGCGCTGGAAAGCTCCAGACCGCGCTCCAGGCTATCGATGACCGGCAGCAGGTCGCCAGCGAACTTTTCCAGGGCGAACTTGTGGGCCTTCTCGATATCCTGCTCAGCACGACGGCGAATGTTCTGCAGATCGGCTGCAGCACGCAGAGATTGATCCTGGGCCGCCGCCAGCTGCTCTTCGAGCACCTGAACGCGAGCATTGAGGTCGTCGCCGGTCGCGCCTGCGGATTTGTCGGCGTTCAGATTCTGTTCGTCCAGCATCTGTTCGTCAGCCATAAAATCTCTCCTTTCAATTTTGTCAGCGAGCTGAACTCGCGCATCTGCCGCCTATATGGGGTCGCAAAATGCAGGTTCAAGGGCTGAAATCAGCAGAAGCACACCCGCGCTATGATCACTCTCGATCAAAAGCCACCTCACTCAAGCAAACAGAGCTAAAACCAGGCATTGTCAGCCGATTTGAAAACACTGTATAAATAACCAGACTTAACACTTGGGAGCCGCCCCAATGCTGGTGCATCTGTCTGTACACAATTACGCCATCGTCGAACACCTGGACCTCGAACTGTCCCGTGGCATGAGCGTCATCACTGGCGAAACCGGGGCCGGCAAGTCGATCATGCTTGACGCCTTGGGCCTGACACTCGGCGACCGGGCCGACAGTGGCGTGGTACGCCCAGGCGCAGACAAAGCCGACATCCTGGCCACCTTCGACCTGGCCGACATCCCCGAGGCTCGAGCCTGGCTGGCCGAGCGCGACCTGGACACCGACGGCCCCTGCATCCTGCGGCGTGTCATCACTGCCGAGGGGCGCACCCGCGGCTACATCAACGGCACACCCTGCCCGCTGAGCGACCTCAAGGCACTGGGCGAACTGCTGATCGACATTCACAGCCAACACGAACATCAGTCGCTGCTGAAATCCGACACCCATCGCCGCCTGCTTGACGAATACGCCGGCGCCACCGACCTCGCCCGCCAGGTGCAACTGGCGGCCCAGCGCTGGCGACAAACGCGCCAGGAACTGGAGCGCCTGTCCAATTCCAGCGAAGAGCAGCAGGCTCGTCACCAGTTGTTGAGCTATCAACTCGAAGAGCTGGACAACCTGGGCCTTGGAGAAGATGAGCTGGAGCAACTGGAGCAGGAACACAAGAACCTGACCAACGCAGAGGCCCTGTTCGGCATTTGCCGCCAGGTCATCGACCATTGCAGCGAAAGCGATTCGGGCAATGTACTCAGCGCGCTGACCGCCAGCCTCAACCGCCTGACCGCTGTGCACAACGCCCCCAAAGCACTGGGCGAAGCTGCCAATCTGATTGCCAGCGCGCAGATTCAGGTCGAAGAGGCCGTAGGCGAGCTCAATCGCTTCCTCGACAACTTCGATGCCGATCCAGCGCGCCTGCAACAACTGGAAGAACGTCTCGACACCATCTATACGCTGGCACGCAAGCATCGGGTTCATCCCACCGAATTGACTCAGTTGCAGTGCAAGCTGAGCAGCGAGCTTGGAACGCTCGACGCCAGTGATGAAGCCATCGAACGCTTGAGCGAAGAACTCGCCGCCTACGCCCGCCATTACCAGGAAAAAGCCAGTGAGCTCAGCACGCTGCGCAGAGCCGCCGCGGACAGCCTGGCCTGCGCCGTGGAGCAAGAAATCCAGCGCCTGGGCATGCCCGGGGGGCGCTTCAACATTGCACTGCAGGCCAGCAACAGTGACGAACTACTGCCCCACGGCCTGGAACAGGTCGAACTGTTGGTCAGTGCCAACCCCGGCCAACCGCTCAAGGCGCTGGCCAAGGTAGCCTCCGGGGGCGAGTTGTCGCGCATCAGCCTGGCGATTCAGGTCATCACCGCACAAACATCACGCATCCCGACACTGGTGTTCGATGAAGTCGACGTAGGTATTGGCGGCCCGACAGCCGAGATCGTCGGCCAACTGCTACGCCGACTGGGCGAGCGCGGCCAGGTACTTACGGTTACCCACCTGCCGCAAGTCGCCGCCCAAGGCCATCATCATTTATTCGTACACAAAGTACGCAACAGTGATGCAACCCACACCGCGGTCGCCAACCTGAGCAAACGTGAGCGCGTGGAGGAAGTGGCACGAATGCTCGGCGGCATTGACCTGACCAAAGAGTCCCTGGCCCACGCGCGCAAAATGGTCGTCACCAGCAAGGCCTGAAATATCCGCTCACCAAAAATCACGAAGGCGACCCCAGGGTCGCCTTCTATGCCGTGCCTTAATGCTGGAAACGATTAACGCTTCTTGCGCACATACAGCACCAGATTGTGATCCACGAGCTCAAAGCCATGCTCGGCAACAATTTCTCTCTGGCGCTTTTCGATCTCGCTGTCGAAGAACTCGATCACTTCACCGGACTCCACATTGACCATGTGGTCGTGGTGGCCGCCATCAGCGAGCTCGAATACCGCGTGACCACCATCAAAGTTATGACGGACCACCAGGCCTGCCGCTTCGAACTGGGTCAGCACCCGGTAAACAGTGGCCAAGCCGACGTCCTCGCCTGCCTCCATCAACGCTTTGTAGACGTCCTCGGCGCTCATATGACGCTGCTCGGTTGAGTCAAGCATCTGTAGAATTTTGACTCGAGGCAGGGTCACCTTGAGACCGACTTTGCGTAGTTCGCTATTTTCAACCATGGTCAGCTTTCTCGCCGATGCTGCTTCGCAGCTTCTCTTAATACGGGTATGATCGGGGTTTACGTTGTCCAGCCAAGATAGTGGAAGTCGCCCACCGATGCAAAACACCAAGCTCTTGCTAACCAGCCTCACGTTTGTGGGACTGCTCGCACTCGCCGGTTGTTCATTCCCCGGGGTTTACAAAATCGACATCCAGCAGGGCAATGTCGTAACGCAAGACATGATAGACCAATTGCGCCCGGGAATGACCCGCCGGCAAGTGCGGTTTATCATGGGCAACCCACTGATTCAGGACACGTTCCACCCTAATCGCTGGGACTACCTGTACAGCCTGCAACCTGGTGGCGGCCAACGCCAGCAGGAACGCATGAGCGTTTTCTTCAACGAGAACGACCAACTGGCCAACCTGTCCGGCGACTTTATGCCAGGCGTGAGCCGTGACCAGGAGATCCTGGGGAGCGACGGCAATACCACCATCAGCCCGGCACGCGGCAATGAAGCGGCTAAAGAAAAGCCCGCCAAAGCCGGCTCGCTGGAAGAGAAGCTGCAACGCGACGTGGATACCATCGAAGTTATCCCGGTGCCCGTGCAGCAGCCGCTGGACACCTCGCCGCAGTAAGGCACACATAAAAAAGCCCGGATCATTCCGGGCTTTTTTATGTCCGTTGTTTTTAGCGCTTGGCTTTTTTGAACACCCGAGCCACCTTGGCTGCACGCTGCTTGCGCACCTCTTTAGGGTCAACCAGCAGCGGCCGGTACAACTCGATACGCTCCCCTGCCTCTACCAGGCGCTCAGCCGGATTGGGCACGACACGCCCAAAGATACCCAACGGGCACTCGCTCACGTCGACCCCTGCAAGCTGCTCGGCAATGCCGGACAGGCGCACCGCCTCGCTCACCGAAGTCCCTTCCGGAACACTGCACGCCAGCAGCCACTGACGCTCGGCAGTTGCATAGACCACTTCAATTTCAAGCATCGTCTCAGCCATTGAGTTGCTTTGCCCGCTGACAGAACGCATCAACCAGGGTATTGGCGGCCTGATTGAAGAGTGGGCCCAAGGTGGCCCGCACCAGCGGACCGGCATAGTCGAACGACAGGTCAAGGCTGATCTTGCAGGCCTTTTCGTTCAATGCCTTGAACACCCAGACACCGTGCAACTGGTTGAACGGCCCTTCCTCCAGGTTCATTTCGATCGACTGCCCAGGCACCAGCACATTACGCGTCACAAAGCGCTGGCTCATGCCACCCTTGGCAACCTCCAGGCTGGCGCGCATCTGCGTATCACTGGCCTCAAGTACCGTGCTCGAAGAACACCAAGGCAGAAACTCCGGGTAACGCGCCACGTCATTGACCAGATCGTAAAGCGCCTGGGCAGGGTAAGGCAGCAGGGCCGAACGTTGAATATGGGTAGTCATCCAGGCGTCACTTCCAAAGCTGAGCGGCAAACACAATCAGAATGCCGAGGGGCGCCACATAGCGCATCAAGAAGAAGGTCAGAGCAAACAGCAGCGGGCTGCGCATGGCCAATTCCTCGCGCACCGCCTCACGCCCCATGATCCAACCCGCGAATATCACAAAGCACAAACCACCCAGCGGCAACATGATGCGCGAGGTAAAGAAGTCGATCACCCCGAAAAAGTCCAGGCCGGCCTTGGCGCCCCATTCATAGAGCCGAAAGCCACTTTCATCGCTCACAAAGAACTTTGCCTGCTGCCAGACGTTGAACGAGAACACCGTGCCCAAGCCCACCAACCAGCAACTGAATGCCAGCCACGTGGTGATCCAGCCACGCCGCACACCCGTACGCTCAACCAGGTAGGCAACCATTGGCTCAAGCAGTGAAATTGCCGAACTCCAGGCTGCCACTGCCACTAGAACAAAGAATACGACGCCCATCAACTGGCCGAAGGCCACATTGCCGAAGGCGAATGGCAACGCGACAAACATCAAACCTGGCCCTTCGCTGGGGTTCAAACCGGCGGCAAACACAATTGGAAACAACGCCAGACCGGCAAGCAACGATACAAAGGTATCAAGCAGGGCCACCGACACAATCGTACCGGCAATCGATGATTGCTTCGGCATGTATGCGCCATAAATCAGCAGAGAACCGACACCGACACTCAGCGAGAAGAACGCATGCCCCATGGCTGGAAGCAGGCCATCCATCAGGCGCGACGGATCGAAGTCGAACATGAAGTGCACGCCCTGCATGAAGTGCCCGGTGGTCAGGCTGTAGCCCAGCAGGATTACCAGCAGCAGAAACAGCAGCGGCATCATGATACGCAGACTGCGCTCCAGCCCGGCGACAACACCCCTGGCGATCACGACCGCAGACAGCGCCATGAACAGGCTGTGCCAGAGCACCAGGCGCCAGGGATCACTGATCACACCATTGAAGTAGGCGCCCACCTGGTCGGCCGTCACACCTTGAAAATCACCCCGCCCCATGTCGAGGATGTAGTCAAACGACCACCCGCCCACAACACTGTAAAACGAGAGAATCAACAATGCGGTAAGCATGCCGGCGAAGGCCCACCAGGACCAGCGCGGCGAGTGACCGGTTTCAACTGCCAGATCACGCAAGGCATTGGCCGGGCTTTGCCGGGTACGCCGCCCGATCAAGGTTTCGGCCAGCATCACCGGAATACCGATCAAGGCGATGCAGGCAAGGAAAACCAGGACAAAGGCACCCCCACCGTAAACCCCGACCATGTAGGGGAATTTCCAGATGCTCCCCAGGCCTACCGCTGCGCCTGTCGCCGCCAGCACGAATACCCAGCGACTGGCCCAGCCACCATGGACAGAAACCTTGTCCGTCGACATCGACACACTCAACTCAGAAAAAAGAGCGCGCATTGTCCGGGATTCACTCCGGCGGCTCAAGCGCACCGCAACCCCGTAGCCGACAGCGCAGCGACTGCCTATAATGCCGCCCCTATGGCTAAAAAAACGAAACACCCAACAGGGACCATCGCGCAGAATAAAAAGGCGCGACACGATTACTTCATCGAGCACAAGTTCGAGGCCGGTCTGGTCCTGGCCGGTTGGGAAGTAAAGAGTCTGCGTGCCGGCAAGGCACACCTGACGGACAGCTACGTGGTGCTCAAGGATGGCGAGGCATGGCTGATGGGTAGCCATATCACGCCACTGACCACGGCCAGCACCCACGTCATTGCCGACCCGACACGTACCCGCAAACTGCTGCTCAACCGCCGCGAGCTCGAGCGCCTGCATGCGGCTGTGCAGCAGAAGGGCTACACCTGCGTCGCCTTGTCGATCTACTGGAGCAAGCACTTGATCAAGTGCGAAATTGCGCTAGGTAAAGGCAAGAAGGAATACGACAAGCGCGATACCCAGCGCGAGCGTGATTCCGACCGCGAACTGCAGCGCGCAGTGCGCAGCAAGGGCCGGGAAGACTAAGGCCTGGGGCGGGCACGCTCTAAAGCCCGCCACACCCTGGCACCGGCATGGCCGGCCCCTGAAAAGCGGCTGGCTAGCGGCCTTTGCGGCGCTCGGCCCGGGCAACCCGCTGCACTTCCTGACGCACCTCTTCGAGGACTTCCTGCACATACAGAATGTGCCGGCTAGACACCTCACGGGCATCTTGCGCACGCCCCTCGACAATCGCCAGATACAAATCACGGTGCTGAGCAATCAGCATGTCGCGTGTCTCGCTGCGCTGCTTGTACATACCGCCAATGTTGGTCACAACGTTGCGCTTGAGCAAGTCGAACAACCCACGAATGGTATGCAGCAGAACAGCATTGTGGCTGGCCTCGGCAATCGCCAGGTGAAAACTCGCATCGGCAGCCCCCTCCTCGGCCCGGCTGACTTCATCGGCACGGGCGTAGCAATCCTGAAGCGCATCGAAGGCGGCTTTCAGTCGCTCGCGATCAACCTCGGTTGCACGAATCGCCGCATAGTAGGCACACGAGGCCTCCAGGGTGTGCCGGAACTCAAGCAGATCACGCTGCGCTTCAGGATTATTCTCAAGCAGCAGTAACAATGGATCACTGAACGTCGAGCCCAGCGACTCAGCCACGTAGTTACCGCCACCCTGGCGACTCACCAGCATGCCTCGGGCCACCAGCTTCTGGATGGCTTCACGCAACGACGGCCGTGAAACACCAAACTGCTCAGCCAGCAACCGCTCGGCCGGCAATCGCTCGCCAGCAGTCAAAGTGCCTTCAAGAATCATCCCCTCAAGCCGTTCGACGATGTCATCGGACAAACGGCGCTGGCGGACCTGATCGAAAACCATCACGTACTCTCCACTATCCCGGGCACCTCCGGAGCCGCCTATTCTGGCGTATCCACACCCGATCGACACCCATCAGTTTGCATCTTTCCAGGCCACTCAGGCGTCTTTTCCTACGCCCTGATACGAAAGTTTCGCCGAGGCAAATTGACACACCCCCGGCACGGCTTTTAACCTAGCGCCACGACATTGTAAATTGGTATTACCAATTAACCAACTGTCAGCGCACGACCAACAACAATTAGGGGCCACCCCATATGCAAACCTGGCAACAGATCTACAGTCCGCTTGGCAGTCTTGGCTTGTCCGCTATGGCGGCAGTCATCCCCATCGTGTTCTTCTTCCTGGCTCTGGCCGTATTCCGCCTCAAAGGCCACATCGCTGGCAGCATTACCCTGGCGTTGTCGATCCTGGTGGCGATCTTTGCGTTCCAGATGCCTGCCGACATGGCGTTCGCCGCCGCCGGCTATGGCTTTGCCTATGGCCTGTGGCCCATCGCCTGGATCATCGTCGCCGCCGTCTTCCTGTACAAATTGACGGTCAAGAGCGGTCAGTTCGAAGTCATCCGCAGCTCGGTGTTGTCGATTACCGACGACCAACGCCTGCAGGTGCTGCTGATTGGCTTCTGCTTCGGTGCGTTCCTTGAGGGTGCGGCCGGCTTCGGCGCGCCTGTGGCCATCACCGCAGCGTTGCTGGTAGGCCTGGGCTTCAACCCGCTCTACGCTGCCGGCCTGTGCCTGATCGCCAACACCGCGCCAGTAGCATTCGGTGCCTTGGGCATCCCGATCATCGTGGCCGGACAAGTCACCGGCATCGACGCGTTCAAGATTGGCGCCATGACCGGTCGCCAACTGCCACTGCTGTCGATGTTCGTGCCGTTCTGGCTGGTGTTCATGATGGACGGCCTGCGCGGCGTCAAAGAGACCTGGCCAGCAGCGCTGGTCGCCGGCCTGAGCTTCGCCGTCACTCAGTACTTCACCTCCAACTTCATCGGCCCGGAACTGCCGGACATCACCTCGGCCTTGGCCAGCCTGATCTCCCTGACCCTGTTCCTGAAGGTCTGGCAGCCCAAGCGCTCGTTCGCAACCGCCAACGCCAGCGTGGGCGCGGCTGCCGTTCAGAGCGCTGGTGGCTTTGGTCAGCCACGCACGACCCAGCCGTCGCCTTACAGCCTGGGTGAAATTTTCAAAGCCTGGTCGCCGTTCCTGATCCTCACCGTGCTGGTCACCATCTGGACCCTGAAACCGTTCAAGGCGATGTTCGCCGCTGGCGGCTCGATGTACAGCTGGGTGTTCAACTTTGCCATCCCGCACCTGGATCAACTGGTCATCAAGAGCGCACCGATCGTTGCCAACCCAACGGCGATCCCGGCGGTGTTCAAACTTGACCCGATCTCGGCCACCGGTACGGCGATTTTCTTCTCTGCCCTGATCTCGATGCTGGTACTGAAGATCAACGTCAAAACTGGTCTGACCACTTTGAAAGAGACCTTCTACGAGCTGCGCTGGCCTATTCTTTCGATTGGCATGGTGCTGGCCTTTGCCTTCGTCACCAACTACTCGGGCATGTCCTCGACGATGGCTCTGGTGCTGGCCGGTACAGGCGCTGCGTTCCCGTTCTTCTCGCCGTTCCTGGGTTGGCTGGGCGTGTTCCTGACCGGTTCGGACACCTCGTCCAACGCGCTGTTCAGCTCGCTGCAAGCCACCACCGCACACCAGATCGGGGTCAACGACACCCTGCTGGTTGCGGCCAACACCAGCGGCGGCGTTACCGGCAAGATGATTTCGCCACAGTCCATCGCTGTCGCCTGCGCCGCCACCGGCCTGGTCGGCAAAGAGTCGGACCTGTTCCGCTTCACGCTTAAGCACAGCCTGTTCTTTGCCACCATCGTCGGCCTGATCACCCTGATCCAGGCGTACTGGCTGACCGGCATGCTGGTGCACTGATTCACGTTACGCTTGATGCAATAAACCTGGCGCGGGCACGCTCGCGCCAGTTGTTCAACAACCCCGCCTGCAAGGTTGCCGAAAGCTTCGCTGGATAAAGTGCCGGCAGCACGCAGGATGGATAACCGGGCCCACCCGGAGACACGCCTGATGAGCGACCTGTTTTACAACGCCGTGCCCAACGCCACCCGCGTCGCACCGCCACTGCCCCAACCACGGGAATACCCACAACACAAACCCGCGAAGGTCTACCTGTTCGGTACCTGTGTGGTCGATCTGTTCTACCCGGAAGCGGGCATGGACGCGATCCGCCTGCTGGAGCGTGAGGGCATTCGTGTCGAGTACCCCCAAGGCCAGAGCTGCTGTGGTCAACCGGCTTACACCAGCGGTTACACCGAGCAGGCCCGGGAAGTGGCCAGGGCACAACTGGCGCTGTTTGCCGGCGATTATCCGGTGGTCGTCCCGTCGGGCTCGTGTGCGGGCATGATTCGCGAACACTATGCGGACCTGTTCCACGACGAACCTGCCACGCTGCAACAGGTCAAGGCGCTTGCGGCGCGTACCTATGAGCTGGCCGAATTCCTGCTGCATGTGTGCAAGGTACAACTGCAGGACAGCGGTAATCCGGTCAAAGTGGCGCTGCATACCTCATGCTCGGCACGCCGGGAAATGAACACCCATGTACACGGGCGTGCGCTGCTGGCACAACTGGGTAATGTGGAACGGGTCGAACACGACCATGAAAGCGAATGTTGTGGCTTTGGCGGCACCTTCAGCGTCCGTATGCCAGACATTAGCGGTGCAATGGTCGCAGACAAGACCCGCGCCCTGAAAGACTCCGGTGCCCACCAGGTGGTGAGCGCCGACTGCGGTTGCCTGATGAACATCAACGGCGCCCTGGAAAAACAGCGTGAAGCGCTGCGCGGTCAACACTTGGCCAGCTTCCTCTGGCAACGTACCGGGGGTGGCCAATGAGCACGCCATCGCTGATTCCGACCGTCGAGGTGCAGGACGATTTTCGCGCTCGGGCTCACAAGGCCCTGGGCGATCAACAACTGCGGAACAACTTCCGCAGTGCCATGGACTCGCTGATGACCAAGCGCGCCGTGGCCTTCAGTGATGCTCATGAACGTGAGCATCTGCGCGCATTGGGTAACGCCATTCGCGCTCGTGCATTATCCAAGCTGCCCGACTTGCTCGAGCAGCTTGAACAGAACCTGACTCGCAACGGTGTGAAGGTACACTGGGCGGAAACGGTGGACGAAGCCAATGGCATCGTCCTCTCGATCATCCGGGCTCACGAGGCCCGGCAAGTGATCAAGGGCAAATCGATGGTCAGCGAAGAAATGGAGATGAACCATGTCCTCGCTGAACAGGGCATTGAATGCCTGGAATCGGACATGGGCGAGTTCATCGTCCAGCTCGACCACGAGAAGCCTTCTCATATAATTATGCCGGCAATCCATAAGAATGCCGGCCAGGTCGCGTCCTTGTTCCACGACAAACTTGGCGTGGAGTACACCAAGGACGTTGACCAACTTATTCAGATCGGCCGCCGGGTGCTGCGTGAAAAGTTCTTCGAGGCTGATGTAGGCGTCTCCGGGGTCAACTTCGCCGTTGCCGAAACCGGCACCTTGCTGCTGGTAGAAAACGAAGGCAACGGGCGCATGTCCACCACCGTGCCGCCGGTGCATATTGCCGTGACCGGCATCGAGAAAGTGGTCGAGAACCTGCGCGATGTGGTGCCGCTGCTGTCGTTGCTGACCCGCTCCGCGCTTGGCCAGCCGATCACCACCTACGTCAACATGATCTCCGGCCCACGCAAGGCAGAAGAGCTCGACGGCCCACAGGAAGTCCACCTGGTGCTGCTCGACAACGGCCGCAGCCAGGCCTTCGCCGACAGCGAACTGCGCCAGACCCTGAACTGCATCCGCTGTGGCGCCTGCATGAACCATTGCCCGGTCTACACCCGCATTGGTGGCCACACCTACGGTGAGGTCTACCCCGGCCCTATCGGCAAGATCATCACCCCTCACATGGTCGGCCTGGCCAAGGTTCCAGACCACCCAAGCGCGTCATCGCTGTGCGGTGCCTGTGGTGAAGTCTGCCCGGTGAAAATCCCGATTCCGGCCCTGTTGCGCCGTTTGCGCGAAGAAAACGTGAAAGCGCCGGACAGCCCGCATCAAGTCATGCGTGGCCAAGGCAGCAAGTACTCACGCAAGGAACGGATGATCTGGAACTTCTGGGTTCGCCTGAATACATCGCCTGGGCTTTACCGCCTGTTCGGTTTCTTCGCCACCCGCTTGCGCCAGTGGGTGCCGAACAACGTCGGCCCCTGGACACAGAACCACAGCGCCCCGAAACCGGCTGCCCGCTCGCTGCATGAGCTGGCGCGTGAACACCTGGCCAAGCAGGACAAGCACTGATGAGCGCAAAACAGAACATCCTCGCCAAACTGCGCAAAAGCCTCAGCGGCACCACACCGCTGGCCGACAATTTCGATGAAGCGCTGGTCACCGAACCTTGGCGCTATGCTCCCGAGCAACGGATTGCCCAACTGCGCAAGTTGATGGAAGCGGTGCATACCGAAATCCACCTGACGACCGCTGCCGATTGGCCGCAGCGTGTGGCGCAACTGATGCGCGAGCGCCAGTTGCCAAGCCTGCTGATCGCCCCGGCCACGGCTCACGGCCAGCAGCTGTCGGCCTACTGGCAGCAATGCAGCGACCTGCCGCCACTCAAGGCCTACGACCGGCCCGTGGAAGAGTGGAAGGCCGAGCTGTTCAATGACACCCCGGCCAGCCTCACCGGTACCTTGGGCGCAATCGCCGCGACTGGCAGCCTGATCGTCTGGCCAACCCCGCAGGAACCACGCTTGATGAGCCTGGTGCCACCGGTGCATTTCGCCCTGCTCAAGGCCAGCGAAATCCATGACAACTTCTACGAGGTCCAACAGAAGTTTTCCTGGGCCGCCGGCATGCCGACCAACGCCCTGCTGATCTCCGGCCCCTCGAAAACAGCCGACATCGAGCAGGTACTGGCCTACGGCGCCCACGGCCCGAAAGACTTGGTGGTGTTGATCCTGGAGGACCAATGAGCCTGCCTGCCACGTTTCTGCACGACGTTCAGCGGCTGATCCCCAAGGACCGCCGCTTCGATGATCCAACCTCAACGTTAGCCTTCGGTACCGACGCCAGTTTCTATCGACTGATCCCCAAGCTGGTGATTCGTGTCGAGTCAGAAGATGAGGTGGTCGCCCTGCTCAAACTGGCTCAACGTGACCACGTGCCGGTGACCTTCCGAGCGGCGGGCACCAGCCTGTCCGGGCAAGCCATCAGCGACTCGGTGCTGATCGTCCTGGGCGACAACTGGAACGGGCGCGAAATCCGCACCCAGGGCCAGCAGATCCGTCTGCAACCTGGGGTGATTGGCGCGCAGGCAAACGCCTGGCTGGCCCCCTTCGGGCGCAAGATCGGCCCTGACCCGGCCTCGATCAACGCCTGCAAGATAGGCGGCATCGTCGCCAACAACGCCAGCGGCATGTGCTGTGGCACCGCCCAGAACACCTACCACACGCTGGCCGGCATGCGCCTGGTGTTGGCCGATGGCACGCGCCTGGACAGTGAAGACCCAGCCAGCGTCCGCGCCTTCGAGCAGAGCCACGCCGCACTGCTGGACGAACTCGCCCGGCTTGGCCGCGAGACACGCGCCAACACCGAACTGGCTGCGAAAATCCGCCACAAATACCGCCTGAAGAACACTACTGGTCTCTCGCTCAATGCCCTGATCGACTATGACCAACCGCTGGATATCCTCTCTCACCTGATGGTCGGCTCCGAGGGTACCTTGGGCTTCATCAGTGCGGTCACCTACGACACTGTCATCGACCACCCGCACAAAGCTTCGGCGCTGATCGTCTTCCCGGATGTGGAGACCTGCTGCACCGCCGTCAGCGTCCTGAAGAGCCAGCCCGTCTCAGCCGTCGAACTGCTTGACCGTCGCAGCCTGCGTTCAGTGCAAGACAAGCCGGGAATGCCGGCCTTCGTCCAGCAACTGTCGGAAAGCGCCTGCGCACTGCTGATCGAATCGCGTGCTGCCAGCCAGGCACTGCTGCATGAGCAGCTTGCACAGATCATGGCCTCGTTGGCACCGTTTCCGGTGGAAAAGCAGGTGGACTTCACCGAAGACGCCAAGGAAAACGCCAAGCTCTGGGCTATTCGTAAAGACACCTTCCCGGCCGTCGGCGCCGTGCGCAAAACCGGCACAACGGTAATCATCGAAGACGTGACCTTCCCGGTGGAACAACTGGCCATCGGCGTGAACCGCCTGATCGCCCTGTTCGACAAACACCACTACGACGAAGCGATCCTGTTTGGCCATGCACTGGAAGGCAACCTGCACTTCGTCTTCACCCAAGGCTTCAACAGCGCCGAGGAAGTCGCACGCTACCAGGCGTTCATGGACGACGTGGCACACCTGGTGGCCGTCGAGTTCGGCGGCTCGCTGAAGGCCGAACACGGCACCGGCCGCAACATGGCACCGTTCGTCGAACTGGAATGGGGCGAGGACGCCTACCAACTGATGTGGTCGCTCAAGCGCCTGCTTGACCCCAACGGCATCCTCAACCCGGATGTGGTGCTCAGCCAAGACCCACAGATCCACCTGAAGAACCTCAAGCCGTTGCCGGCGGCCGACGAAATCGTCGACAAGTGCATCGAGTGCGGGTTCTGCGAGCCGGTCTGCCCGTCCAAGGGGCTGACCCTCAGCCCACGTCAACGCATCGTCATGTGGCGTGACATCCAGGCCAAGAAGCGCGCCGGCATTGACACCCGAGAACTGGAGCGCGACTACCAGTACCAAGGCATCGATACCTGTGCCGCTACCGGCCTGTGTGCACAGCGTTGCCCGGTAGGCATCAACACGGGCGAACTGGTGAAAAAACTTCGCGGCCAGGCCGCACAGCATGTAAAAACCGCGGACTGGCTGGCTGAGCACTTCCACTCGGCGCTCAGCGGTGCACGCCTGACCCTTATGGCTGCCGATACGGCACGCAAGCTGCTCGGCGCACCGCGCCTGGCGCGTATCAGCAACACACTGAGCGAGCTCAGCAAGGGCCGTATACCGCAGTGGACGGCAGCCATGCCGCAGCCGCTCAAGGCCATGCGTTTCAGCCCGAGCAGCCACGATGCCCGCCCCCGCGTGGTGTACCTGGCCGCCTGCGTTTCGCGGGTCATGGGCCCAGCCGCGGGCGACCGTGAACAGACCTCACTGCTGGACAAAACCCGTGCGCTGCTGGAAAAGGCCGGTTACCAGGTGGTCTTCCCCGAGAATCAGGACGGCCTCTGCTGCGGCCAGCCGTTTGCCTCCAAGGGCTACGCCGAGCAGGCCGAGCACAAACGCCAGGAACTCATCAGCGCGCTACTGCATGCCAGCCGCGGCGGGCTCGACCCTATCTACTGCGACACCAGCCCCTGCACCCTGCGCCTGGTTCAGGACCTGGCCGACACACGGCTGGACCTGTACGACCCAGTGCGCTTCATACGCACCCACCTGGTCGACAAACTGGAGTTCACCCCGCAGGACGAACCGATTGCGGTCCACGTGACCTGCAGCACCCAGCACCTGGGCGAAAGCCAGGCCCTGATCGACCTGGCGCGGCGCTGCAGCAAGCAGGTGGTGATTCCGGAAGGCATTCACTGCTGTGGTTTCGCTGGCGACAAAGGCTTTACCACACCGGAGCTCAATGCCCACTCACTGCGCAGCCTGAAGGATGCGGTGCAGCATTGCAGCGAAGGGATCTCCACCAGCCGCACCTGTGAAATCGGGCTGTCCAACCATGGCGGCATCGACTACCACGGCCTGGTTTACCTGGTGGACCGAGTGACACGGGCGCGCGCTATCTGAGTGCAACCATGGATCGCCAGCCTGGCCGGCGATCCATGGTGCCAGCAGACAGTCGACGTTACCCCAGCGAAAGCGTATACTCCCCTGTGAGCGCTTAGAAAGCGTTCCAGCTAGAGCAGCAAATGGGGCCGATTAGGATTCGACGCCGGTAGCGAAACTCTAGGTGCATGCCGAGTTGGTAACAGAACTCGTAAATCCACTGTTGCAACTTTCTATAGTTGCCAATGACGAAACCTACGAGGGCTACGCTCTCGCTGCGTAAGCAGCTGAGCCCGCTCTTCTGGTAGCTTCGGCTCCAGCAATCACCAGGGGATGCCTGTAAACCCGAAGTGATTGTCATACAGAACAGGATCGCCGCGTAGTACGTTGTGGACGAAGTGGCTAAAACTTACACAACTCGCCCAATGCACCCTGCCCGTCGGGCCGCTGAGGGTTAACTTAATAGACACGGCTAAGCATGTAGTACCGACAGCGGAGTACTGGCGGACGGGGGTTCAAATCCCCCCGGCTCCACCAAATTAACATCTAAAGACGTCCATGGACGTCTTTTTTTGTGCCTGCGATCCAGTAAATACGCGGCCTCCAGCGCTTTTGCGGTCTTTGAAGAGTTTTTGAGTTCCAGCCGCTCGGGTATTCCAGACGGTATTCCAGCTCACCCGGTGCTAATCTTTGGAATACTGAATCAGCGCGCTGGTGCCGGTCAGAGGATGGCCCCGGTTACAACGATACTCGCCAGATTGATCGATAAACACTAAATGACTACGCCGGTTATCTTCGCCAACAGATCCAACAAGGCGAACTGTGCATCGCCACCGCGCAAAAACCGCCTGAGCAGCATTAACCGCACCCTCGCTGCGCTGCGAGGTGATCAGGACGTAAGAATCATCAGCCCGAGACAGGCGTTGGGGCAGCAGCGCTCCAACGTACGCACCCGAGCGCCAGATAGTCAAGACCATCAACAGGTGCAGCGAATGCTGCGGTATTGCTTGAACAGAAGTACAAGCGGGTGGCCGCGATTATCATGATGGCCCGGATGACCGGTATGCGCCTGCGCGAAGCAATTCTCGCTAACCTGCCACGCTAGCAATACGAAGCCGAGCACTTGGGGCGAATATCCAAGACGGCACCAAAGGCGGCCGCTCAGGAGCATCAGCACCGCGTTGGATCATCGCCAATGAACAAGTGAACGCAGCACTCCAGTTGGCGCTTGAGGTATCCCCTGCCGGCAGCCGAAACTTACTGGACCAAGCCGAAAGCTATGCCGGGTTCCTGCAACGGCGCGTGCTCCCTGCCAGCCAACTATTGCGCAAGCAGGGACTAAAGAATTTCCACGAACTGCGCACGGCATACGCCTGCGAACGGTATGAGCAGCTCACCGGCCACGCCGCACCAATCAACGATGGCCACTGCTATCGTATTGACCGCGACCTGGATCAACAGGCACGCCAACAAATCAGCTTGGAGCTAGGGCACAACCGGATCGAGGTAGTTTCCGCCTACATTGGAGGCAGAACATGAGTGAGTCCTTCGATATGGCACTGTTCCTGAGAGGCGTGCTGACCGGTTCGAAGGTCACACAACAACGACACCTACGCCAAGCCCGAGCCATACAAGCGGCCATTCAATAGCGATGGCAACGTGATAATCCCTGGACTTGGCAGCTCAAGCATGTACGCTGGTTTCTCACTCAGCATCTGAAAGACCATGCCAACGCCACCCGGTATTACTATCGACTCACAGCTCTATTGCTCTGGAAGCGATTAGGGAGAGGTCGAGATCTGCTGATGTGATATTCGGCGAGCCTTAGCCTAACTCCACATTCGCACTTACAATCGTACTATTGCAGCCTCACTCTTTCCAAACCTCAGCCGCCAAAGGTAACTCATTCAACTCGGCACGGGCCTCACGCCAAGTTGGAAACTGCTCCCCGAGGATCGAGATAAAGCGCTCATTGTGGGTGGGTTCAATCAGATGAACCATCTCGTGAACGATCACGTACTCAAGCAGGTCTTTCGGCTTCTTCACCAACTCGGTGTTCAGTCGAATGTTCCCTGCTTGATGGTTACAGCTACCCCATTTGGTTTTCATTCGCCGCAGGTAATAACCCGCCACCTTCACCTTCAGCTTGCGCTCCCACTTCCTGATCAGCACTGGCACCACGGCGTGCAGTTGCAGCCTCTGCCATTCGTGTATCACTTCGGCGCGCTTATGCGCATCGCTGCCGGGGCGAACGGTTAAGGTAATGCGTTTGTGGTCGAGCACCACCGATGGCTTGGCGTCCCGATGGTTAACCACCATCAGGTAGCGCCGACCCCAGACATAGTGGCTTTCTCTTTCCACAAACTGACGCGGCGCCTCACGCGCCTGCGCCTCCAGTTTGCTCTGTTGCTCGCGAATCCAGCCCAGCCTGGAAATAGCATAAGCCCGAGCGACTTCAAACCGCGTACTTGTTGGGGCGACTAACGTTACCCGCCCCTCTGGCGGGTGCACACTCAGGTGGACATTCTTGATGTCTTTCCTGGTCACTGAAATTGAAATGTCGCCCAGCTCAATAATCTCGTTCATCAATATCCCGGTTGGTTCTTGATAATCTCGAAAATCGCCGAGGTCGCAACACGGTCGCGCCCCATCAGAGGGAACAGTGCATTAAGAACCTGCGCTTCCCGTGCTGGGTCTCCTCGCCAGGATGCCGGGGCCGATCCGCGCATGGCCAGATCAAGATCCAGAGCCAGTTTCACCTTCGACCCTTCATCTTTCGGACACTGGAAAGTGGTCGTTGCAATGTTGTCGAGGTTGTTAAACAGCACAGTGGCTTCCCGGTGGCCGTTAAGTGCAGCCGGAGAGTTTCCTGGTCCTTTCTGCCCCAACTGTCTGACCAGCGCCTCGGCCTTGCGCAAAAACTCCTCGTAAGCGGCAGCATCTTCACGACTCTGTTTGATCAGATCCTCAAGCAACTGCGACATACGCTCGTAGAACTTCGGATCTGTCAATTGTTCACGAATGATGGTCTTGCGCACGTTGTTGATAATGCCTTCGGCAATCGCCCCCTTGGAGAGGTTGCCTTTGGCGTTGAGCTTTTTGGCGATGGCATCGTGAACGCCAGTCTGAACGATCAATTCAACCAGCGAAAAATTATCGACCGTGCTCATCGGATCGGCGTGGTCTGCCTGAATATAAGTATTGAGCAGATGCCGCATGTCCGCTTCGAATGGCTTGATATCCAACTCTTCGCCGGAATGTTTCTTGATCGCCTCACGCAGGTCTGCATAGAACTGCACCTCAGTTTGTAGCCTTCCCGCTTCAGCAGCCGAGTAACCAGCTTCGGTGAGGTTCTGCGCCAAATCGGCAAACGCCCGCACAAATGAAGCCACCGTCTTGTAGAAGGACACCCGCAGTGCTTCGGTCTCATCCAGCCCATTGGCGTTAGCGGCAGAGCCACAGAAGTAATGGATAAACTGCTCAACCTCCCGTGGCGGCGCCACGGGGGCGCACAAATAGCTCAATGCCTCTCGGGCAGCGTCCAATTGCTTCTTCCCTTCGACCAGCCAATTCTTCAGCTCAACGTTGTTATTGCCCCCGCTACCTGCGTCGACATCTAAATCGTCAGAGGTGTACACCGAAATGGCATCCTGCACGTCGCCGAACAGCTCTTTGAAGTCGACGATATAGCCAAAGTCCTTATCATCGCCGTCGAGTCGGTTGGTGCGGCAAATTGCCTGGAACAGGTTATGGTCCCGCAGCTCGTTATCCAGATAGATGTAGGAGCAACTGGGTGCATCGAAGCCAGTCAGCAGTTTGCTGACCACGATGAGTAGCTTCAGGTTGGCCGGTTCTTCAATGAAGCGACGTTTGGTCTCTTCTTCATAAGCAGTGGTGGTCAGGCCCGGCTTCAGCACGTACTGCGTGTAGGTATCGAACTTGTAACGCTCATCGCTTTGTGCCGGCTCGCGGGAGATCGCGTTGTGGTTCGGCTCATAGGACGTGACAATGCCGCAGTAAGGGCCGAACGAAGTGGTCTCAAACAAACGGAAGTAATGGCAGGCATCATAGATGCTCGCTGCCACAAGAATGGCGGTGCCCCGGTCGTTGTTCAGCCGTGGTTTCAGACTGAAGTCCTCTATGATGCTGGCGATGATGCGCTGCTTGCGCTCGCCGGCGCTCATTAGCGCTTCCATGGTCGCCCAGCGCTTGCGCAGGATCGACTTCTGGTAGTTGTTCAATGTTTTGGTTTTCTGCTCGAACCAGGCATCGATGGCTTTTCGCGAAGTCAAACGCTGCGGTACGTCGCGCGCTTCGTATTTAAGGTCCAGCACAACCTTGTCCGCCACGGCTTCGTGGAATTTGTAGGTGTGGATGTAGGTGCCGAACACATCGCGCGTAGTCTGTTTGTCCTTGCGCAGTAGCGGTGTACCGGTAAAGCCAATAAACAGGGCATTGGCCAGCCACTGCTTCATTTGCTTGTTCATGTCACCGCCTTGGGTGCGATGGCATTCATCCACGAATACATAGAAGCGCCCATGCATGGGCGGTGGCGGCACGCTCAGATCTGGCTCAAACTTGTGCAACAGCGCACAGAGCAAGCGCGGCGAGGTAGCGGAAAGCTTCTGCACAAGATCGGCACGGGAGGTAATACGTGGCGAGGGCGAGTCGTTGCCGATTACCCCGGCATTACGCATCACCCCGGATATTTGCTTGTCCAGCTCATCGCGATCCGTGATGACCAGAATGCGCGCCTCTGGATCGTGCTCCAGCAACCACTTGGCGATCAGCACCATCAGAATACTCTTGCCACTGCCCTGGGTGTGCCAGATGACCCCACCCTCTTGACGCCGAACTCGCTCCTGCGCGGCCTTCACTGCGGCGTATTGATGCGGGCGCGGCACCTTCTTGATGCCCGCATCGAAGATGATGAAGTTGCGGATCAGGTCAAGCAGACGCGACTTCTCGCACATCTGCGCCAAGGGGCCATCCAGCAGATAACCGGACTGCGCCGCGTCTGCGCCAGGTATCACGTCATAGCGGGCAGGCATCTCGCGCTGAGTATTCAGTTCTTCTGACTCTGGTTTTGCCGACGAAGCCTTCCACTCGACAAAAAACTCGGCGCGAGTAGTCGCCGTGCCGTAGCGCAGGCCCTGGGAGTCACTGCCAGCAAAGACCAACTGCACTGTACTGAAGAAACCCTTGTTGAAGATTTCCTCCTGGTTGGTGATCAGCTGGTTAATACCATCGGCAACTTCAACCGAACTGCGCTTGAGCTCAATCACGCCGATGGCGATACCGTTCAGGTAAATCACCAGATCAGGGCGGCGCTCATGACCACCGCGCAAGGTCACTTCCTCGGCAATGGCGAAGTCATTGCCCTCAGGGTGCTCCCAATCAACCAGGTGCACCGTTTCGTGGGCCTGCCCAACAGCGACCTGTACCGGCACGCCGTAACGCAGCAACTGGTAGGTCCGCAAGTTGGCCTGATACAGGGTGATGCCCGTGGCATCCGCTGCGGCCATCAGCTTTTGCACCACCGCCGATATCTGCGCATCGGAGTAGCCGCGCTGCTTCAGGTTTGCCCGCAGCAGCTCGACTTCAATGTTGCGGTTCTGCCCACGCTTGCTCCACTCGCCCAGGTAGTCGTAGTCGAGACAATCAGGTCGCGACTTGTCCGTAAACAAAGCCAGAACACGATTCTGGGTGCGACGTTCGGAGCGAGGTTGTTGAGTCATCAGGTGCATCCTGCAGGGTTTACTCGGTTTCGTGTTGGCTGGCGAGGCTGTTGAGCAACACGTTATTCATTTGCTTGGAATGCTCGCGTATTGCGATGGCATCCCAAGGCTTGGTCTCCATCATCAAGTACTGCTTAACGCTATCGATGGAGTTTTTCAGATAAAACTCGCTCTTCGCCGAAGGCATGAAATTGCTCAGGCGAGAGTTCTTGCTGTGGCTGATCAGGCATAGATTGCCGAACGAGTTGAGCGTGTCAGTGTCGAGCTGAACTTGTCCGTCCAATGGATGCTGCGGGTAATAATGCTCCACCGAACTACGGAAGGTGAATTCGTAGGATTTAACCCGCTCGCTTGCTCCGTGCTCAAGCCAAAGCAGATAGTCCAGGAAGTTGAACACCAGGTTGTTTTCGATATTCCCGAACCTCAACCGCGACTCAAACGTTTCTGCTGCAATGCTTTCGCGGCGTGTCTGACAGACACCCTGGTTCGTATAGATCATCGCAAAGTATTCCAAACCTGCCTCTGGGGCTAGAAAGCGGTCAAAGACAAACGCCTTTGCAACCGATTCCATGTGCTGCAGATAGGCCTGAGCCTCAACCTGCTCAGCCTGAAACAGGTGATGCAACGCCGCATTCAGCCAGTGCTTATACACCAGCGTCGGCGTGGAAACATGAAACGCCGACAGTAGCATCAGGATGCGGCGGTTGATGCCTTCGCTGCCTTCTTCTTCGCCGAAGGTATTCACATAACTACCGCGACCCGCTCCGCCAGCCTTGCCGCCGTCATTCCATTTAAAGCGTTTAAGGCTCCAGCCATCCGCGCCTCTGATGAACTCGCGTTTGATCACATGCTGGTCAAACAGATACTTACAGCGCAGCAAACTAAAGGTAAAACGCTTCACAGCTGCAACAGGGTCTGGCTGCTTGAGCACATGGGTTTCAAAGGTATCGAGCAGGCGTTTGTCATCCAGAGGGATGTCCGCTTGAGTATCGACACGCAGTACGTGCAACAGGAAGTTCGGAAAGTTGATTACCGTGTTGAAGCGCTCTGGCACATCATCACTTGTCTCTTTCGGCTCCTCTCCAACCGGTGCCTTGGCAATGATTTGATCAAGGGTTAACGCAACGCCTTCCCTGGTGGTCGCTTTTTGCGTACGGTGCAGCGCAACCCGAAGTGCATCAAAGTCTGCAAGCTCAAAAGTCCCCCAATCCTTTTCACCAAAGAGGCTGCTGCGCTGATCGGGCGTGAAGCCCATTTGCACATAGCGCTCCATGTTGGCGCAGGCTTCCCAAACGGCATGCAGACAGTTCTGGCTCTGCTCGCAGCCTTGCAACTGCTCCATCATCCGCGCCTTGAGTACCTCGTGCTTCTCCAGTTGCTCACCGCGATTATTCATGATCTCGAAGTAATGATTCAGGTCCGTATCCGTCGGCACGTTCACCCGCATGATTTGCACGTAGCCAAACAAGTAATCGGCGAATTGCTGTTCCGAAACCTTGTTCTCTTTCAGCTTTTGCGGCAGGACTTTCTGGATGAGCCGGTAACCATTGAGGATGCCGGTATTGATCTGTTTTTCAGCCAACACCTCGGCAGGGTCGTCATTGAACTTCCCCTCGAAGATGGCCGCAAAGGTCGCGCGCGAATGCTCACGGCTATCGAAGTGGATACTCAGGTTCGAATACCAGGCGAGATCGACCAACTGGGTGTTTTTCAGATACGACGTAAGCAACGACAGGGTCGTCAGCCGTTGTTGGCCGTCAATGGTTTCAAACACTGGCGTTTTGGTATCTGGGCGCTCATACACCACCAAGGTGCCAATGTAGTAATTGCGCGCTTTATTGCCATTCTCCGGCAGGTAGTCGATCACGTCCTGAATCAGCTGCGTGATTTCGCCCTCCTCCCAGGCGTAATTACGCTGATACATCGGGATGACGTACTCATCCCGACCGCTGAGTAGCGCCTTGATGGAGAGCTGACTGATTTCACTACTCATAATATTTCATCGCCTTGAACAGAGCTTCGATCTCATCGGTTCTGGTTGACTTCTGGCCGCTCAATACCGGCAGGCTGCAATTTATAAAGTCAGCAGGACGTGTGGCTTCCTTGATCAACCGGAACAGGTTGTTCTCCAGTACGTGGTTATCCATGCTGGCCAGCTGCACCACCTGCATCTTCAGGCGCAGGCTGTAGGCCCAGATGAAAATCTTCTCGATGGCGCGGGAGATATCCGCGTGGCCAAACTTGTCGATGTAGTAAATCAACAGGCAATCGAACATCGCCCGCACATAACAATCGCCCGTGCGGGTTCTTGCCGGGTAGCTATTGAGGGTATCCATGATGGTTTTCGCATAGCCATCGAGCCCTTCTGCCCCCACTAGTTCATGCCCGTTCCAGGATTCGGCGCTGATCCGCGCCACTTTGCTCTGATAGTGGCTGATCAGCTCAAAAAAGCGCCGGCCATTGATGATGATCTGATCCAGATGGAAGGGAAAAACAAGCTCGCGAGAGTCGATCTTGCGCTCGTACTGTCCGTTGTAGTTATCGACAAAATGGTGGGCGATGCGCAGCTGCTCCACATAGGGGTAGCTCGCCACCGTGTCGATGTTCACGCCCTTGAACAAGTCGCTGTCATCCTTGCTGAAGTAACGCGCAGAAACCCCTTTCGACCAGTTGCGGATGCGATACAAGTATTGGGAGAACAGCGTGGCCAACTCCTTGGTATCACTGCTTTCCCAGCGAGCCACCGTGGACGCCTTCAACTGCTCGTCACGCGGGCTGAACTCACGCAGATGGTAAGCTTTGAGCAAGTCATGAGGTTCCAGGTCCCGGCCCCGTGCATTCTGCGAATCGAAGAACTGAAAGGCTTCCGATACATCGTTAAGCGCCACGGCGACGACCTGGCACTTGTTCAGGAAGAAATCGATATGCGCCTCGGTAAAGTCCGCACGGGAAACGATGCGGGCCACCTCAAGGTAATTGCTGTGGATGTTCTTCTGCGAGATCTCGCTGCTAAAACTGGGTTTCACCATCGCTTGCTCAAGCTTGAGCAAGCGCTCCTGCAGGTCTTTGCGTTCGAGCTTTTTTTCTGTGTTCCGCTGGATCAGCGCACGGGCCGCCAGCAGCAGGCTGATAGTGCGCTGCTGGCCATCGACGATGTTTTTTGTCTCACCGTCCTGGTGAAACACGATGGTGCCCAAGCGGTAGGCCGACTTGTCCTTATGGATGGCGATATCTGAGAACAGTTGGTTGATGTTCTTACCGGTCCACTTGTATGGGCGCTGGTATTGGGGAATATCCAGCGCAGAATCCGTGAGCAGTTCGTAAACGCTGATGATCTTGCTGGATAGCTCAGTAGCCTGCTGCGCTTGAGTCGCTTCCATGCTCAGGTTGGTCATAGCAATCGGGTCCTGCCCGTGAGCAGTTCCTGCATCATGCCTTGCTTGAGAGCGCGGGTTTTGGTCAGGCGTTGTTCCAAAGCTGCCAGTTCTGCGTCCATGTCGGACAGTACGGTGGCGATGGCAGTTTGTTCGGTGACGTGTGGCGTTTTAATTTCAATGTTCTCAATAGTCTTGGCGTTGAGACTTGGCACGCCAGAAGCTTCGTTGTAACTACGCCAGCGAATCATTACGAACTTATAGAACACAAACTTGGCGTCAGCTTCGCTTGAGATTTCGGTGTAGAACAACGTGTCCACGGTCCAGAATGGCGAATCTACATACTGCGGGGAGTCAATCGTTCCTTTTCTGCCAATCAGGACGGAAGGCTTATCGTAGATAAAGGAATTTGTTCTTCCGATTTCCCCACCTGAGGCGAGTATAGGAAACTTCCCATCTGGAGCGGTAACGCCGTGCTGACTCTTGCCATGTCTTACTGTCAAAATATCTCCTAACCGCTTCATCTCCCACCCGCCGTCGAAGCCGGGAAGGCGGGTTTGGCCGGTGAGAAGTTGTTGCATGGAGGCCTGTTTGAGGTTGCGTTTCTTGGCAATAAGCCGCTCCAGCGCACCCAAAAGTGCATCCATATCGCTTAGAGCCGTCGCGATGGCGCGTTGTTCGTCGCGGTTTGGTGGAACAGCGATCTGCATCAAGTTCACGATTGTGATGTAGATGTGCTTGATCGTCGAGCCACCAGCGTCCTCAATCATCCGCTTTTGGTAACGAGGACTTTCCAGAAGAAGCTTCAAAAAAATTGGTTCAACTTTTTCATTAGGCCGAATCACTGCCACAGATTGGTTGATGCAAACCTGCTCGTCACCAACCAAAGCCAAGCGGCCAAGTGAACCGTCCTTGGTCAGCAGGATGTCATTTTTCTTGGGTTTGCTTTTTGGTGACAGAAGTGTGCGATAAGCCACTTCTGTTGTCTTCCTTGCGGTTTCGAGTTGAATGCGCCCATCGTTGATGTCCGCCGCAGTAATCAGGCTCTTCGCATTTAAGGGTGTAGCTGATTTCTAAACCCTCCTGACTTCAGCAAGCACCTGGCTATGTAATTGGTTAAATTTCTAAAGCCCAAGGCGGTACCTCGTAAGTGCTCAAGTCGCCCGTTGATAGCTTCTGTTGGACCGTTGCTGGTTCCTGGCCGGTCGAAGTAGGCAAGGATGCTCTCAGCG
>NZ_MBPN01000108.1 GCF_001695625.1 Pseudomonas defluvii | reverse complement strand
CTGGTTGAAACCCTGGATAGCTACATCCCGGAGCCAGAGCGTGCCATCGACAAGCCGTTCCTGATGCCAATCGAAGATGTGTTCTCGATCTCGGGTCGCGGTACTGTTGTTACTGGTCGTATCGAGCGTGGTATTGTCCGCGTTCAAGATGCTCTGGAAATTGTTGGTCTGCGCGACACTGCCACCACCACCTGCACTGGTGTTGAAATGTTCCGCAAGTTGCTCGACGAAGGTCGTGCTGGCGAGAACTGCGGCGTTCTGCTGCGTGGTACTAAGCGTGACGACGTTGAGCGTGGTCAGGTTCTGGTTAAGCCAGGTTCGGTTAAGCCGCACACCAAGTTCACCGCAGAAGTTTACGTTCTGAGCAAGGAAGAAGGCGGCCGTCATACTCCGTTCTTCAAAGGCTACCGTCCACAGTTCTACTTCCGTACTACTGACGTGACTGGTAACTGCGAGCTGCCAGAAGGCGTTGAAATGGTAATGCCAGGTGACAACATCCAGATGACTGTCACTCTGATCAAAACCATCGCAATGGAAGATGGTCTGCGTTTCGCTATCCGTGAAGGCGGTCGTACCGTCGGCGCTGGTGTGGTTGCAAAGGTTCTCGAATAAGTAGTTGATTTATTTCTATCGGGCCGGCATAATGGTCGGCCTGATTAAGCTTTTAGGTCAGTAGCTCAATTGGCAGAGCGACGGTCTCCAAAACCGTAGGTTGGGGGTTCGATTCCCTCCTGACCTGCCAGATTCACCTCGTGTGTCTGGCTTTCTTTTCACAGGATCCTCCTAGATGACTTCCAAGTCTGAAGCCCAAGACTCTCGTTTTGATCTGCTCAAGTGGCTTGCTGTTGTCGCTTTGGTGATCGTAGGCGTTGTTGGTAACCAATACTACAGCGCATCCCCGATTCTGTACCGCGTAATCGCGCTCCTTGTTCTTGCTGCTGCTGCTGCCTTCGTTGCGCTGCAGACGGCTAAGGGTAGGTCGTTTTTTGCGCTGGCTAAGGAAGCTCGTACCGAGATTCGTAAAGTTGTATGGCCAACCCGCCAAGAAACCACTCAGACCACCCTTATCGTAGTGGCGGTCGTTCTGGTTATGGCGCTGCTGTTGTGGGGGCTTGATTCCCTGCTCGGTTGGTTGATTTCGTTGATTGTCGGCTAAGGGTGTCCCGTGGCTAAGCGTTGGTACGTCGTGCATGCTTACTCGGGTTACGAGAAGCATGTCATGCGCTCGTTGATCGAGCGCGTAAAACTGGCTGGCATGGAAGACGGTTTCGGCGAAATTCTGGTCCCGACCGAAGAAGTGGTCGAGATGCGCAATGGCCAGAAGCGCAAGAGCGAGCGTAAGTTCTTTCCAGGCTACGTATTGGTTCAGATGGACATGAACGAAGGGACTTGGCACTTGGTCAAGGATACCCCTCGCGTCATGGGCTTCATCGGTGGTACAGCAGATAAACCTGCGCCTATCACTGATAAAGAGGCAGAAGCGATTCTCCGTCGTGTTGCTGATGGCAGCGACAAGCCGAAGCCGAAGACGTTGTTCGAGCCGGGCGAGGTCGTTCGTGTCATCGACGGTCCGTTCGCTGATTTCAACGGCACTGTCGAAGAAGTTAACTACGAGAAGAGCAGGCTGCAGGTCGCAGTGCTCATTTTCGGACGCTCTACTCCGGTGGAGCTCGAGTTCAGTCAGGTCGAGAAGGTCTGACTGAACCCAGCATCCCATACCCCGCAGCCTTGTGCTGCGGGGTTTTGTCGTCACTGGGATAAAACGTAAGTAATCCGGGGAGCCATCAGGCGTTCGTACCCGATATTGGAGTAGCTCATGGCTAAGAAGATTCAGGCTTACATCAAGCTGCAAGTAAAGGCCGGCCAGGCCAACCCAAGCCCACCCGTTGGTCCTGCACTGGGTCAACACGGTGTGAACATCATGGAATTCTGCAAGGCCTTCAACGCCCGTACTCAGGGTCAAGAACCAGGTCTGCCGACTCCAGTGATCATCACTGTTTACAGTGACCGCAGCTTCACCTTCGAAACCAAGAGCACCCCTGCTTCGGTTCTGCTGAAGAAAGCAGCTGGCCTGACCAGCGGTTCGGCTCGTCCGAACACTGTCAAGGTTGGTACTGTGAACCGCGCTCAGCTGGAAGAGATCGCAAAAGCTAAGAAAGCTGATCTGACTGCCGCTGACCTGGAAGCAGCCGTGCGTACCATCGCCGGTTCTGCTCGCAGCATGGGCCTCAACGTGGAGGGTGTGTAATGGCTAAGCTGACCAAGCGCCAAAAGGCCATCGCTTCGAAGGTTGAAGCTGGCAAAGTTTACAACTTTGAAGACGCAGCAGCTCTGCTGGCCGAACTGTCCACTGTGAAGTTCAGCGAGTCCTTCGACGTTGCAGTCAACCTCGGTGTTGACCCGCGTAAATCTGACCAGGTTGTTCGCAGCGCAACTGTGCTGCCGCACGGCACTGGCAAGACCGTACGCGTAGCTGTCTTCACTCAGGGTCCAGCTGCTGAGGCCGCTCTGGCTGCCGGCGCTGACCGTGTAGGTATGGACGATCTGGCTGCCGAAATGAAAGGCGGCGATCTGAACTATGACGTCGTTATTGCCTCCCCGGACGCAATGCGTGTTGTAGGTCAGTTGGGTCAGGTACTGGGTCCTCGCGGCCTGATGCCAAACCCGAAGGTTGGTACTGTAACTCCAGACGTAGCTACCGCGGTTAAAAACGCCAAGGCTGGTCAGGTTCGTTATCGCACCGACAAAAACGGCATCATCCACACCTCCGTTGGCAAAGTCGGCTTTGATGCTGTCAAGCTGAAGGAAAACGTTGAAGCCCTGATCGCTGATCTGAAGCGTATCAAGCCAGCTTCTTCGAAAGGTATCTACGTCAAGCGCGTTACCCTGAGCACCACTATGGGCCCAGGTCTGGTCATCGATCAGAGCTCGCTGAGCGCGTAAGACATCGGTGGGTGCGAGCGATCGCGCCCGCTTTGCAAAATTGGGGTCCCTGCCTGGCGGGGGCTATCCAAGACCGTAGGCGACGCAAGTCTTAAACCTCAAGCCTACGCAGATGGTGCTCCCGATTCCTTACCGAATCAGACACCAAAACGACATTCGGCCTCGGTCGAATGAAACGGTAACAAGCAGGAGTTAAACCCGTGGCAATTAAACTCGAAGACAAGAAGGCCATCGTCGCTGAAGTCAACGAGGCTGCCAAAGCTGCTCTGTCCGCTGTCGTGGCTGATGCCCGTGGCGTGACTGTAGGCGCTATGACCGGACTCCGTAAAGAGGCTCGTGAAGCTGGCGTTTACGTACGTGTTGTACGTAACACCCTGCTCAAGCGTGCAGTTGCTGACACTGAATACAGTGTCCTCAACGACGCCTTCACCGGCCCGACCTTGATCGCGTTCTCCAACGAACATCCAGGCGCTGCTGCCCGTTTGTTCAAGGAATTCGCTAAAGGTCAGGACAAGTTCGAGATCAAGGCAGCTGCGTTCGAGGGCAAGTTCCTCGCAGCAAACGAGATCGACGTGTTGGCTTCGCTGCCAACTCGCGACGAAGCCATTGCAAGGCTGATGAGCGTGATTCAAGGCGCTACCAGCAAGCTGGCTCGTACTTTGGCGGCCGTTCGCGACCAGAAAGAAGCTGCTGCTGCCTAAGGCACCGCAAGCGCTTTCGAAATCATACGTTTAATTTGATGGCTGCGTAGGCTGTCACCCCAATACAGGAATTTATAGTCATGTCTCTGACTAACGAACAAATCATCGAAGCAATCGGCCAGAAAACCGTTCTGGAAGTTGTTGAGCTGATCAAAGCAATGGAAGAAACCTTCGGCGTTACCGCTGCTGTTGCCGCTGCTGGCCCAGCTGCTGCCGCTGCCGTTGTTGAAGAGCAAACCGAGTTCACCGTTAAACTGGTTGAAGCCGGCGACAAGAAAGTAAACGTCATCAAGGCTGTTCGTGAAGCCACCGGTCTGGGCCTGAAAGAAGCCAAGGCTGTTGTTGACGACCTGGGCGTCGTGAAAGAGAACGCTTCGAAAGAAGAAGCTGAAGCTCTGAAGAAAGCTCTGGAAGAAGCAGGCGCTAAAGTCGAAGTTAAGTAACTCCGACTTTGCGTATCCAGCCCAAGCGTTAAGCGAACGGCTGATGGCTGGTGGCTCTTGCCACCGGCCTTTTTCCGTTATTGGCGGCCGACCAGGTCGGCCCCGATAACGAGCTGCAACCACCGAGACGGTGGCGCAAACCAAGGGGTTTGCACGATTTTCTGGCTGCTTCCGTCGGGAGGAGCCAAACAAGCAGGTGACCAAGCTGGGGAACGCTGATGGCTTACTCATACACTGAGAAAAAACGTATCCGCAAGGACTTTAGCAAGTTGCCGGACGTCATGGATGTGCCTTACCTCCTGGCCATCCAGCTGGATTCGTATCGTGAATTCTTGCAAGCGGGAGCGACCAAAGATCAGTTCCGCGACGTGGGCCTGCATGCGGCCTTCAAATCGGTTTTCCCGATCATCAGCTACTCCGGCAATGCTGCCTTGGAGTACGTTGGCTATCGTCTGGGCGAACCGGCTTTTGATGTCAAAGAATGCGTACTGCGCGGCGTAACCTTCGCCGTACCACTGCGGGTGAAGGTGCGTCTGATCATTTTCGACAAAGAGTCGTCGAACAAAGCGATCAAGGACATCAAAGAGCAAGAAGTCTACATGGGTGAAATCCCCCTGATGACTGAAAACGGTACCTTCGTTATTAACGGTACCGAGCGTGTTATCGTTTCCCAGCTGCACCGTTCGCCAGGTGTGTTCTTCGACCACGACCGTGGCAAGACTCACAGCTCTGGCAAACTGTTGTACTCGGCTCGGATCATTCCTTACCGTGGTTCGTGGTTGGACTTCGAATTCGACCCGAAAGACTGCGTATTCGTTCGTATCGACCGTCGCCGCAAGCTGCCGGCTTCGGTGCTGCTGCGCGCGCTGGGCTACAGCACTGAAGAAGTGTTGAACGCTTTCTACACCACCAACGTTTTCCATGTTTCCGGTGAAAAACTCAGCCTGGAACTGGTTCCTCAGCGTCTGCGTGGCGAAATCGCAGTCATGGACATCCATGACGAGACCGGCAAGGTGATCGTGGAGCAGGGCCGTCGTATTACTGCCCGCCACATCAACCAGCTCGAAAAGGCAGGCGTCAAGCACCTGGACGTTCCAATGGAATACGTCTTGGGTCGCACCACCGCCAAGGCCATCGTGCACCCGGCTACCGGCGAAATCCTGTGTGAGTGCAACACCGAACTGACCACCGAGCTGCTGATCAAGATCGCCAAGGCTCAGGTTGTCCGTATCGAGACGCTCTACACCAACGATATCGACTGCGGTCCGTTCATTTCGGATACCCTGAAAATCGACTCTACCGGCAACCAGCTGGAAGCCCTGGTCGAGATCTACCGCATGATGCGTCCAGGCGAGCCGCCAACCAAGGACGCTGCCGAGACCCTGTTCAACAACCTGTTCTTCAGCGCCGAGCGGTACGATCTGTCCGCTGTTGGCCGCATGAAGTTCAACCGTCGTATCGGTCGTACCGAGATCGAGGGTTCGGGCGTACTGAGCAAGGAAGACATCGTCGAGGTTCTGAAGACCCTGGTCGACATTCGTAACGGCAAAGGTATCGTCGATGACATCGACCACCTGGGTAACCGCCGTGTACGTTGTGTTGGCGAAATGGCTGAGAACCAGTTCCGTGTTGGCCTGGTGCGCGTCGAGCGTGCGGTCAAGGAACGTCTGTCGATGGCAGAAAGCGAAGGCCTGATGCCGCAAGACCTGATCAACGCCAAGCCGGTTGCGGCTGCGGTGAAAGAGTTCTTCGGTTCGAGCCAGCTGTCCCAGTTCATGGACCAGAACAACCCGCTCTCCGAAATTACCCACAAGCGTCGTGTCTCTGCACTCGGCCCTGGCGGTCTGACTCGTGAGCGCGCGGGCTTTGAGGTTCGTGACGTACACCCGACTCACTACGGTCGCGTTTGCCCGATCGAGACCCCTGAAGGTCCGAACATCGGTCTGATCAACTCCTTGGCCGCATATGCGCGCACCAACCAGTACGGCTTCCTGGAAAGCCCGTACCGTGTGGTGAAAGAGGGCGTTGTTACCGACGAAATCGTGTTCCTGTCGGCGATCGAAGAAGCAGATCACGTCATCGCTCAGGCTTCGGCCGCGATGAACGATAAGAAGCAACTGATCGATGAACTGGTAGCCGTTCGTCACCTGAACGAATTCACCGTCAAGGCGCCGGAAGACGTCACCCTGATGGACGTTTCGCCGAAGCAGGTAGTTTCGGTTGCAGCGTCGCTGATTCCGTTCCTCGAGCACGACGACGCCAACCGTGCGTTGATGGGTTCGAACATGCAGCGTCAAGCTGTACCAACCCTGCGTGCTGACAAGCCGCTGGTCGGTACCGGTATGGAGCGCAACGTAGCACGCGACTCCGGCGTTTGCGTTGTGGCTCGTCGTGGTGGCGTTATCGACTCCGTCGATGCCAGTCGTATCGTGGTCCGTGTTGCCGATGATGAAGTCGAAACCGGCGAAGCGGGTGTCGACATCTACAACCTGACCAAATACACCCGCTCTAACCAGAACACCTGCATTAACCAGCGTCCGCTGGTGAGCAAAGGTGATCGCGTCGAGCGTGGCGACATCATGGCTGACGGTCCGTCCACCGATATGGGTGAACTGGCACTGGGTCAGAACATGCGCATCGCGTTCATGGCATGGAACGGCTTCAACTTCGAAGACTCCATCTGCCTGTCCGAGCGTGTGGTTCAGGAAGACCGTTTCACCACGATCCACATTCAGGAACTGACCTGTGTGGCCCGTGACACCAAGCTTGGCCCAGAGGAAATCACCGCGGACATCCCGAATGTGGGTGAAGCTGCGCTGAACAAGCTGGACGAAGCCGGTATCGTTTATGTTGGTGCTGAGGTTGGCGCTGGCGATATTCTGGTCGGCAAGGTCACGCCAAAAGGCGAGACTCAACTGACTCCGGAAGAAAAACTGCTGCGTGCGATCTTCGGTGAGAAGGCTAGCGACGTTAAAGACACCTCCCTGCGCGTGCCGACCGGCACCAAAGGTACTGTCATCGACGTTCAGGTCTTCACCCGTGATGGTGTCGAGCGCGATAGCCGTGCGCTGTCCATCGAGAAGATGCAGCTGGACGAAATCCGTAAAGACCTCAACGAAGAGTTCCGTATCGTCGAAGGGGCAACCTTCGAGCGTCTGCGTGCAGCCCTGAATGGTCAGATCGTTGAAGGTGGTGCGGGCCTGAAGAAAGGCACCGAGATCACTAACGAAGTTCTGGACGGTCTGGAGCACGGCCAGTGGTTCAAACTGCGCATGGCCGAAGACGCGCTGAACGAGCAGCTGGAGAAGGCCCAGGCCTACATCGTTGATCGTCGCCGTCTGCTGGACGACAAGTTCGAAGACAAGAAACGCAAGCTGCAGCAGGGCGATGACCTCGCTCCTGGCGTACTGAAGATCGTCAAGGTCTACCTGGCAATCCGTCGTCGCATTCAGCCGGGCGACAAGATGGCTGGTCGTCACGGTAACAAGGGTGTGGTCTCCGTGATCATGCCTGTCGAAGACATGCCGCACGATGCCAACGGTACGCCGGTAGACGTGGTACTCAACCCGCTGGGTGTACCATCGCGTATGAACGTCGGTCAGATCCTGGAAACCCACCTGGGCCTCGCGGCCAAGGGCTTGGGCGAGAAGATCAACCGCATGCTCGAAGAGCAGCGTAAAGTCGCTGAACTGCGTAAGTTCCTCACCGAGATCTACAACGAAATCGGTGGTCGTCAGGAGAACCTGGAGTCGTTCACCGACCAGGAAATCCTTGACCTGGCCAAAAACCTGAAAGGCGGTGTGCCAATGGCAACTCCGGTCTTCGATGGTGCCAAGGAGCAAGAAATCAAGGCCATGCTGAAACTGGCAGACATGCCAGAAAGCGGCCAGATGCAGCTGTTCGACGGTCGTACCGGCAACAAGTTCGAGCGTCCAGTGACCGTTGGTTACATGTACATGCTCAAGCTGAACCACTTGGTGGACGACAAGATGCACGCGCGTTCCACTGGTTCTTATAGCCTGGTTACTCAGCAGCCGCTGGGTGGTAAGGCGCAGTTCGGTGGTCAGCGTTTCGGGGAGATGGAAGTGTGGGCGCTGGAAGCATACGGCGCGGCATACACCCTGCAAGAAATGCTCACAGTGAAGTCGGACGACGTGAACGGTCGGACCAAGATGTACAAAAACATCGTGGACGGCGATCACCGTATGGAGCCGGGCATGCCCGAGTCCTTCAACGTGTTGATCAAAGAGATTCGTTCGCTCGGTATCGATATCGATCTGGAAACCGAATAACACGTGACGCGAATCGGGAGCGTGGCTGAACAAGCCCGCTCCCTGCTCCGCCAGGAGGAAAGGCCTTGAAAGACCTACTGAATTTGCTGAAAAACCAGGGTCAAGTCGAAGAGTTCGACGCCATCCGTATCGGATTGGCCTCGCCTGAGATGATCCGTTCGTGGTCGTTCGGTGAAGTTAAAAAACCGGAAACCATCAACTACCGTACGTTCAAACCCGAGCGTGACGGTCTGTTCTGCGCCAAGATTTTTGGTCCAGTCAAGGACTACGAGTGCCTGTGCGGTAAGTACAAGCGCCTGAAGCACCGTGGTGTTATCTGTGAGAAGTGCGGCGTTGAAGTCGCCCTGGCCAAGGTTCGTCGTGAGCGCATGGCGCACATCGAGCTGGCCTCTCCGGTTGCCCACATCTGGTTCCTGAAGTCCCTGCCGTCGCGTATCGGCTTGCTGATGGACATGACCCTGCGTGATATCGAACGTGTTCTCTACTTCGAGAGCTATGTCGTTATCGATCCAGGCATGACCACCCTTGAAAAGGGTCAACTGCTGAACGATGAGCAGTACTTCGAAGCGCTGGAAGAGTTCGGCGACGACTTTGACGCTCGTATGGGTGCCGAAGCTGTACGTGAGCTGCTGCACGCTATCGATCTGGAGCACGAAATTGGCCGCCTGCGCGAAGAGATTCCGCAGACCAACTCGGAAACCAAGATCAAGAAGCTGTCCAAGCGTCTGAAGCTGATGGAGGCCTTCCAGGGCTCCGGCAACCTGCCTGAGTGGATGGTTCTGACCGTTCTGCCGGTTCTGCCGCCAGATCTGCGCCCATTGGTTCCGCTGGACGGCGGTCGTTTCGCGACCTCCGACCTGAACGATCTGTATCGTCGGGTGATCAACCGTAACAACCGTCTGAAGCGCCTGCTCGACCTGTCCGCGCCAGATATCATCGTGCGCAACGAAAAGCGCATGCTGCAGGAAGCGGTCGACGCACTGCTCGACAACGGCCGTCGTGGCCGCGCCATCACTGGCTCGAACAAGCGTCCTCTGAAATCCCTGGCTGACATGATCAAGGGTAAGCAAGGTCGTTTCCGTCAGAACTTGCTCGGTAAGCGCGTTGACTACTCTGGCCGTTCGGTAATTACCGTAGGTCCGACCCTGCGTCTGCACCAGTGCGGTCTGCCGAAGAAGATGGCTCTGGAGCTGTTCAAACCATTCATTTTCGGCAAGCTGGAGATGCGCGGTCTGGCGACCACCATCAAGGCGGCCAAGAAAATGGTCGAGCGCGAGCTGCCAGAGGTCTGGGACGTTCTTGCCGAAGTGATTCGCGAACACCCCGTACTGCTTAACCGTGCACCGACCCTTCACCGTCTGGGTATCCAGGCTTTTGAACCGGTACTGATCGAAGGTAAGGCTATCCAGCTGCACCCGTTGGTCTGTGCTGCGTACAACGCCGACTTCGACGGTGACCAGATGGCCGTTCACGTGCCTCTGACGCTGGAAGCCCAGCTGGAAGCGCGCGCGCTGATGATGTCGACCAACAACATCCTGTCGCCAGCCAACGGTGAGCCGATCATCGTTCCTTCGCAGGACGTGGTACTGGGTCTGTACTACATGACCCGTGAAGCCATCAACGCCAAGGGCGAAGGTCGCGTTTTTGCTGACCTGCAGGAAGTCGACCGCGTGTTCCGCGCTGGTGAGGCCGCTCTGCACGCCAAGATCAAGGTTCGTATCAACGAAACCGTCAATGATCGTGATGGTGGCAGCGTCAAGAACACCCGTATCGTCGACACAACCGTTGGCCGTGCGCTGCTGTTCCAGGTGGTTCCGGCCGGCCTGTCGTACGACGTGGTCAACCAGCCGATGAAGAAAAAGGCGATCTCCAAGCTGATCAACCAATGCTACCGCGTTGTTGGTCTGAAAGAGACCGTGATCTTCGCTGACCAGTTGATGTACACCGGTTTTGCCTACTCGACCATTTCTGGCGTTTCTATCGGTGTTAACGACTTCGTTATCCCGGATGAGAAAGCCCGCATCATCGGTACTGCTACCGACGAAGTGAAAGAGATCGAGAGCCAGTACGCTTCCGGCCTGGTAACCCAGGGCGAGAAGTACAACAAGGTAATCGACCTGTGGTCGAAGGCGAACGACGAAGTTTCCAAGGCGATGATGGCCAACCTCTCGAAAGAGAAGGTTATCGACCGTGATGGCAACGAAGTCGAGCAAGAGTCCTTCAACTCCATGTACATGATGGCTGACTCCGGTGCTCGGGGTTCGGCAGCTCAGATTCGTCAGTTGGCCGGTATGCGTGGTCTGATGGCCAAGCCGGACGGCTCGATCATCGAGACGCCGATCACCGCGAACTTCCGTGAAGGTCTGAGCGTACTGCAGTACTTCATCTCGACTCACGGTGCTCGTAAGGGTCTTGCGGATACCGCGTTGAAGACTGCGAACTCCGGTTATCTGACGCGTCGTCTGGTAGACGTTGCGCAGGATCTGGTAGTGACCGAGATCGATTGCGGCACCGAACAGGGCCTGCTGATGACGCCGCACATTGAAGGTGGCGACGTCGTTGAGCCGCTGGGTGAGCGTGTACTTGGTCGTGTAATTGCCCGTGACGTATTCAAGCCTGGCACCGACGAAGTCATCGTCCCTGCTGGCACTCTGGTAGACGAGAAGTGGGTTGAGTTCATCGAGCTGAACAGCATCGATGAAGTTATCGTGCGCTCGCCGATCAGCTGTGAAACCCGTTACGGTATCTGTGCCAAGTGCTACGGTCGTGACCTGGCTCGCGGTCATCAGGTCAACATCGGTGAGGCTGTCGGCGTTATCGCTGCCCAGTCGATCGGTGAGCCTGGTACCCAGCTGACCATGCGTACGTTCCACATCGGTGGTGCTGCGAGCCGTACTTCGGCTGCCGACAGCGTCCAGGTGAAGAACGGCGGTATGGTTCGCCTGCACAACCTCAAGCAGGTTGAGCGTGCCGATGGCAATCTGGTCGCTGTCTCGCGTTCCGGTGAGCTGGCCATTGCCGACGAATTCGGTCGTGAGCGTGAGCGCTACAAGCTGCCTTACGGTGCTGTGATTTCGGTCAAGGAAGGTGACAAGGTCGACGCTGGCGCGATCGTTGCCAAGTGGGACCCGCACACCCACCCGATCGTTACCGAAATGAAAGGTACCGTGACCTTCGTGGGCATGGAAGAAGGCATTACCATCAAGCGTCAGACCGACGAATTGACTGGTTTGACCAACATCGAAGTATTGGACGTTAAAGACCGTCCGGCTGCAGGTAAGGAAATTCGTCCTGCAATCAAGATGGTCGACGCCAATGGCAAGGATCTGCTGCTGCCGGGTACCGATGTACCAGCTCAGTACTTCCTGCCGGCGAACGCCCTGGTTGGTGTTGCTGACGGTGCGCAAATCGGTGTGGGTGACGTTATTGCACGTATCCCGCAAGAAACTTCCAAGACCCGTGACATCACCGGTGGTCTGCCGCGCGTTGCCGACTTGTTCGAAGCGCGTCGTCCGAAGGAAGCGTCGATTCTCGCGGAAGTCAGCGGTACCATTGCATTCGGTAAAGAAACCAAGGGCAAGCGCCGCCTGGTTATCACTCCGAACGATGGCAGCGAGCCGTACGAAGAGCTGATTCCGAAGTGGCGTCACCTGAACGTCTTCGAAGGCGAACAAGTGAACCGTGGTGAAGTTATCTCCGACGGTCCAAGCGATCCGCACGACATCCTGCGTTTGCTGGGTGTGAGCGCGCTGGCCAAGTACATCGTCAACGAGATTCAGGACGTTTACCGTCTGCAAGGCGTTAAGATCAACGACAAGCACATCGAGACCATCCTGCGTCAGATGCTGCGTAAGGTTGAGATCGCCGAGTCGGGTGATTCCAGCTTCATCAAGGGCGACCAGATGGAGTTGACCCAGGTACTGGTAGAGAACGAGCGCTTGGCTTCTGAAGACAAGTTCGTCTCCAAGTTCTCGCGCGTACTGTTGGGTATCACCAAGGCTTCGCTCTCCACCGAGTCGTTCATCTCGGCGGCCTCCTTCCAGGAGACCACCCGAGTGCTGACCGAAGCGGCGGTAACCGGCAAGCGCGATTACCTGCGCGGCCTGAAAGAGAACGTGGTCGTAGGTCGTCTGATCCCGGCCGGTACCGGTCTGGCTTACCACAGCGAGCGCAAGCGTCGCCGTGATGCCGACAAGCCGCTGCGTGTAAGTGCCAGTGAGGTGGAAGCCGCACTGACTGAAGCGCTGAACTCCAGCGGCAACTAAGCGTAGGGCCCTGGTGGCCTCACTCCGGTCGTCGGTGACTGTTATTGTCACCGACAGCCGGGGAGGGGAGGCTGGGGCCTTGCCTTGCCTTGACTGGGGACAAGATCCTCTTTAGACTCTTGTACCCCTAAATTTGGTGGGACTTCGTCCTGCCATTTTGCTTTTCTTGCAAGACAATAGCGTCGCAAGACAACAGTGGAGCTAGTAGATGGCAACTATCAACCAGCTGGTACGTCAGCCGCGTAAGCGTATCGTCGAGAAATCCGACGTTCCTGCGCTGCAGAACTGCCCGCAACGTCGTGGCGTATGCACTCGTGTGTACACCACCACGCCGAAAAAACCTAACTCGGCACTGCGTAAAGTATGCCGTGTGCGTCTGACCAACGGTTTCGAGGTTTCCTCGTACATCGGTGGTGAAGGCCACAACCTGCAAGAGCACAGCGTGGTGCTGATTCGTGGCGGTCGTGTAAAAGACTTGCCAGGTGTTCGTTACCACACCGTTCGCGGTTCCCTGGATACCTCCGGCGTCAAAGGTCGTAACCAAGGCCGTTCGAAGTACGGTACCAAGCGTCCGAAGTAATCGGCCGTTTGCAGCAGTTTGCAGTTATTCATTTTATTGAGTCGATAAGAGTAAGGTCGGGCACGCACCCAGTGGGTCAGGTGTCCCGGGCTAACCTGAAGACCGTTTGAGGGCTTATCAATGCCAAGACGTCGTGTAGCAGCCAAGCGTGAGATTCTGGACGATCCGAAATACGGAAGCCAGATTCTCGCCAAGTTCATGAACCACGTGATGGAAAGCGGCAAGAAGGCCGTAGCCGAGCGCATCGTTTACGGTGCTCTGGATACCGTCAAAGCACGCAAGAACAGCGATCCCCTGGAAATCTTCGAGAAAGCTCTCGACGCCATCGCTCCGCTGGTCGAAGTAAAGTCGCGCCGTGTTGGCGGTGCCACTTACCAGGTTCCTGTTGAAGTTCGTCCATCCCGTCGTAACGCGCTGGCAATGCGCTGGCTGGTAGACTACGCCCGCAAGCGTGGCGAGAAGTCCATGGCGCTGCGCCTGGCCGGCGAACTGCTGGATGCTGCTGAAGGCAAAGGTGCTGCAGTCAAGAAGCGTGAAGACGTACACCGTATGGCTGAAGCCAACAAGGCTTTCTCGCACTACCGCTTCTAATCACAGCATCAATTTTTTTGCGAGGGCTTTATGGCTCGTACTACAGCAATTAACCGCTACCGTAACATCGGTATCTGTGCGCACGTTGATGCGGGCAAGACTACCACTACCGAGCGGATCCTGTTCTACACAGGCCTGAGCCACAAAATGGGCGAGGTGCATGATGGCGCCGCGACCACCGACTGGATGGTTCAGGAGCAGGAGCGGGGTATTACCATTACCTCTGCTGCCGTTACTACCTTCTGGAAAGGTTCCCGTGGTCAGTACGACAACTACCGCGTAAACGTCATTGATACACCAGGCCACGTTGACTTCACTATTGAAGTAGAGCGTTCCCTGCGTGTACTCGACGGTGCTGTCGTTGTGTTCTGCGGTACCTCCGGTGTTGAGCCTCAGTCCGAAACCGTATGGCGTCAGGCCAACAAGTACGGTGTTCCACGTGTTGTTTACGTGAACAAGATGGACCGTGCAGGTGCTAACTTCCTGCGCGTAGTTGGTCAGATCAAGAACCGTCTGGGTCACACCCCGGTTCCTGTCCAGCTGGCTATCGGTTCGGAAGAGAACTTCGAAGGTCAGGTTGATCTGATCAAGATGAAGGCGATCTACTGGAACGAAGACGACAAGGGCACCACCTATCGCGAGGAAGAAATTCCTGCTGATATGCTGGAGCTGGCTGAAGAGTGGCGCGCCAATATGGTCGAAGCTGCTGCTGAGGCCAACGAAGAGCTGATGAACAAGTACCTTGAAGAAGGTGAGCTGTCCGTCGAAGAAATCAAGGCTGGTCTGCGTGCTCGCACCCTGGCTAGCGAGATCGTTCCGGCTGTCTGCGGCTCTTCCTTCAAGAACAAGGGTGTTCCTCTGGTTCTTGACGCCGTTATCGACTTCCTGCCTGCTCCGACCGAGATCCCTGCAATTCAGGGTATCCACCCGGACAACATCGACGACGAAAGCGCTCCGAAAATCGAGCGTCACGCTAGCGATGATGAGCCGTTCTCGGCTTTGGCGTTCAAGATCGCTACCGACCCATTCGTTGGTACTCTGACTTTCGTGCGCGTCTACTCGGGCTTCCTGAGCTCTGGTGACTCCGTGATCAACTCGGTCAAGGGCAAGAAAGAGCGCGTTGGTCGTATGGTGCAGATGCACGCCAACCAGCGTGAAGAGATCAAGGAAGTACGTGCAGGCGACATCGCTGCGCTGATCGGCATGAAAGATGTCACCACTGGTGATACCCTCTGTGACGCCGACAAGCCGGTAATCCTTGAGCGTATGGATTTCCCTGAGCCGGTAATTTCGGTAGCTGTTGAGCCGAAAACCAAGCAGGATCAGGAAAAGATGGGTATCGCACTGGGCAAGTTGGCTCAGGAAGACCCGTCGTTCCGCGTCAAGACCGACGAAGAAACCGGCCAGACCATTATCTCGGGTATGGGCGAGCTTCACCTGGACATCCTCGTTGACCGCATGAAGCGCGAGTTCAACGTTGAAGCCAACATCGGTAAGCCACAGGTTTCCTACCGCGAGCAGATCACCAAGGACAACGTCGAGATCGAAGGTAAGTTCGTCCGTCAGTCCGGTGGTCGCGGTCAGTTCGGTCACTGCTGGATTCGCTTCTCGCAGCCAGACGTGGACGATAAGGGCAACATCACCGAAGGCCTGGTTTTCACTAACGAGGTTGTGGGTGGTGTGGTTCCGAAGGAATACATCCCGGCTATCCAGAAGGGTATCGAAGAGCAGATGAAGAACGGCATCGTTGCCGGCTATCCGCTGATCGGCCTGAAGGCAACCGTGTTTGATGGTTCCTACCACGACGTCGACTCCAACGAGATGGCGTTCAAGGTGGCGGCCTCCATGGCGACCAAGCAGCTGGCCACGAAAGGCGGCGGTAAAGTGCTTGAGCCGATCATGAAGGTGGAAGTTGTGACCCCTGAGGACTACATGGGTGACGTGATGGGTGACCTGAACCGTCGTCGTGGTCTGATCCAGGGTATGGAAGATTCGGTGTCCGGCAAGGTTGTCCGTGCTGAAGTTCCGCTCGGAGAGATGTTCGGTTATGCGACCGACGTTCGTTCCATGTCTCAGGGTCGCGCGAGCTACTCCATGGAATTCTCCAAATACGCTGAGGCTCCGTCGAACATCGTCGAAGCGCTCGTTAAAAAACAAGGCTGATTCAGTCCTTTAGGCTAGGAGTTAATTGTCGTGGCTAAAGAAAAATTTGATCGTTCCCTTCCGCACGTCAACGTTGGCACCATCGGTCACGTTGACCATGGTAAAACCACTCTGACTGCTGCTCTGACTCGCGTCTGCTCCGAAGTTTTCGGTTCGGCTGTTGTCGAATTCGACAAGATCGACAGCGCTCCAGAAGAGAAAGCTCGCGGTATCACCATCAACACCGCGCACGTCGAGTACAACTCGAACATTCGTCACTACGCTCACGTTGACTGCCCAGGTCACGCTGACTACGTGAAGAACATGATCACCGGTGCTGCTCAGATGGACGGCGCTATCCTGGTTTGCTCGGCCGCCGATGGTCCGATGCCACAAACCCGTGAGCACATCCTGCTGTCCCGTCAGGTAGGCGTTCCGTACATCGTGGTCTTCCTGAACAAGGCTGACCTGGTAGACGACGC
>NZ_MBPN01000107.1 GCF_001695625.1 Pseudomonas defluvii | reverse complement strand
CGGGAACCATGCGGCTCTCCACTGCGTAAATTCAAAAAATACAAAGGCCGCTGCACAGCAGCGGCCGGAGTTCGGACGGCACCAAAGTGCCGCAACCCGAGGCCCTTGCAGGCCTCAAGCATAGACTCAGCGAATGGTCAGCGCTTCCAGCTTGCCGCTGTTGCCATACACATAAATCGTGTCACCCACCACCAGCGGACGCGCGCGCAGGCCGTCACTGTCGATGCGCTCACGGCCAACGAAACGACCATCGACCTGGCTCAGCAAGTGCAGGTAACCCTCAAGGTCACCGACTGCCACATAGCTGGAGAACACCTCAGGGGCCGACAGCTGGCGACGTGCCAGCGAATCGTTGCTCCACAGTGCGGTGGACGAACGCTCATCGATACCTTCGACCGTGCCTGTTGCTTCGCTCACGTAGACGTTACCGAAACCTTGAGCGACACCTGCCGAACTGGAAGCATCACGCTGCCAGAGCACACGACCGCTTTCCAGTTCCAGGCCAGCAACACGCCCCTGGTAGCTAGCAACGTAGATCACACCACCCGACAGCAGCAAACCACCATCGATGTCCACGACACGGTCCAGCTCGGAACGGCCTTGCGGGATGGCCACGCGCTGTTCCCAGACCGGTACGCCGTTCTGGGTATCAAGGGCGATGACCTTGCCGGTCGACAGCCCGGCAACCGCCAGACGGTTGGTCACGATCGGCGCGCCTGTGCCACGCAGGGTCAGTACGGCCGGGGTGCTTTCATAGATCCAGCGGCGGTCACCCGTGCTGGCATCCAGACCGATCACGCGGTCGTCCTGAGTCTGAACGACAACCACGTCACCGTTGGTGGCAGGCGGTGCCAGCACTTCGCTGGTAACGCGCGAGCGCCACTTTTCTTCACCGGTGCTGGCATCCAGGGCAATGACGTCACCCTTGAGGGTACCGACCATGACCAGGCCATAGCCAACACCGACGGCGCCGGAAACCGGCAGTTCCAGCTTCTTCTTCCAGATCACGTCGCCGTTCAGACGATCAAGGCCCATGACCAGGCCGTTGACGTCCGCAGCATAGATACGGTCGTTCTCGATAGCCGGAACGAGCATATTGAAGGTTTCGCCCTGACCATCACCGATCGAACGACTCCATTGCTTTTTCAGCACCACTTCTTCGGTGAACGAAGTCAGCTCGGCCGGCGGCAGTTCCTTTTTACTGTTGCTGCTGCAACCCACGGCCAGAAGAGCCAAGGCCAGCACTGCGGCAGGTTTCCATGCGATCACGTCAGGCATCCCCTTTGGCCAGGTCGTCGAGCTTGAGTTGCAGGCCACCGATGGCGGCATCGTCAGAGAGCGCCGCCTTGGCCTTCTCATAAGCGCTATGGGCATCAGCACTGCGGCCCAGTTGCACCAGCAGGTCGCCCTTGAGCTCTTCACGGCTGGCAAGGAAGGCTTTGTCGGCATCACCATCAAGCAGTTTCAGGGCCTCGTCAGCCTTGTTCTGCGCAGCCAGCACGCGGGCCAGACGCTGGCGGGCGATCTCGCCCAGCGTGGCGTCGGCCGGCTTGTCCATAACGCTCTTCAGCTCAGCGGCTGCGTCATCCAGCTTGCCGCTTTCAACCGCAACCTTGGCCACGAACAGGCTGGCGTACTGCGCATAGGCAGAACCGCCGAACTCGCTCTTGAGCTTGCCGGACAGTTCGGCAACCTTGGCGGTATCAGGCTGACCGCTCGGCGTGAGGGTCGTTTCCAGCAAGGCCTGGTAGAGGTTGGAGGCGCCTTGCGACTGATTGCCCTGGTACTTTTGCCAGGCCTGCCAGCCGAATACCACCACCAGCGCCAGCAGGCCACCGGTTACCAGTGGCTTGCCGTTACGCTGCCACCAGTCCTTGAATGCCGCCAGCTGTTCATCATCGGTACTCGACACCCCAATACTCCTTTTCACCAAATCGGCTGTTGACCCGCTTCACGCCTGCGCGAGGGAAGCTTCCAGGTGCTCGGCCAGAGCATCCCAGGCAATGTTTTGTTGTTCGCCCTGACCACGCAGGGGTTTGAAACCTACCACTTGTTGCGCCAGTTCGTCGTCCCCCAGGATCAAGGCGAACAGCGCTGCGCTCTTGTCGGCCTTCTTGAACTGGCTCTTGAAGCTGCCACCACCGGCGTTCACCTGCAGACGCAGGCCCGGCAGACGATCACGCAGCTTCTCGCTCAGGGTCAGGCCAGCCAGCTCGGCCTGCTCGCCGAACGCACACAGGTAGACATCGACCTGACGGTTGATCGACTCGGGGATCTGCTCCAGGGTTTCCAGCAGCAGGATCAAGCGCTCGATACCCATGGCGAAACCAACGCCCGGGGTCGGCTTGCCGCCCATCTGCTCGACCAGACCATCGTAACGGCCACCCGCGCACACGGTACCCTGGGAACCGAGCTTGTCGGTGACCCACTCGAACACGGTTTTGCTGTAGTAGTCCAGGCCGCGTACCAGCTTGGTATTGATGACGTAAGGAATGCCAGCGGCATCCAGGCGCGCCTTCAGGCCTTCGAAGTGCACGCGAGACTCTTCGTCCAGGTATTCCTCAAGCTTCGGCGCACCGACCAGTACCGCCTGGGTGTTCGGGTCCTTGCTGTCGAGGATACGCAGCGGATTGCTTTTCAGGCGGCGCTGGCTGTCTTCGTCCAGTTCGCTCAGGCGTGCCGAGAGGAACTCGACCAGGGCATCGCGATAGCGCGCACGGGCTTCGCTGGTGCCCAGGCTGTTCAGCTCAAGCTTGACCGCGTCGCGAATGCCCAGCAGGCCCCACAGGCGCCAGGTCAGGACGATCAGCTCAGCGTCGATGTCCGGACCGTCGAGGTTGAAGACCTCGACACCGATCTGGTGGAACTGACGGTAGCGGCCTTTCTGCGGACGCTCGTGGCGGAACATCTGGCCGATGTACCACAGTTTCTGTACCTGGCCGCCGCCGCTGATGCCGTGCTCCAGCACCGCGCGAACGCAGGCGGCCGTGCCTTCAGGGCGCAGGGTCAGCGAGTCGCCGTTACGGTCGGCGAAGGTGTACATCTCTTTCTCGACGATGTCGGTCACTTCACCAATCGAGCGCTTGAACAGCTCGGTGAACTCGACAATCGGCGTACGAATCTGACGATAGCCGTAGGTGTCGAGGAGGCCGGCCACGGTGCTCTCGAAGTAGCGCCATAGCGGGGTCTGCTCGGGCAGAATGTCGTTCATGCCACGGATGGCTTGCAGCGATTTGCTCACGGGAAATCCTTAGCGATACGGTGTCAGCCGCGGGCGATCAGCGCCGCGTCGGCCTCGGCCTTCTCGGCCGCTTTCTGGCGGATCAGCTTTTCCAGCTCATCAACCAGGTTGTCATTGGTCAGTTTCTGCGACGGCTTGCCATCGATGTAGATCAGGTTCGGCGTACCACCGGTCAGCCCGACATGGGCTTCCTTGGCTTCACCGGGGCCATTGACCACACAGCCGATGACCGCAACGTCCAGCGGTACCAGCAAGTCTTCCAGGCGCCCTTCCAGCTCGTTCATGGTCTTGACCACATCGAAATTCTGCCGCGAGCAGCTCGGGCAGGCGATGAAGTTGATACCACGCGAACGCAGGTGCAGCGACTTGAGGATGTCGTAACCGACCTTCACTTCTTCGACCGGATCGGCCGCCAGCGAGATGCGGATAGTATCGCCAATCCCTTCGGCAAGCAGCATGCCCAGGCCAACCGCCGATTTTACCGTCCCCGAACGCAGGCCACCGGCTTCGGTGATACCCAGGTGCAACGGCTGGATGATCTGCTTGGCAAGCAAGCGGTAGGCTTCGACGGCCATGAACACATCGGACGCCTTCACGCTGACCTTGAAGTCCTGGAAGTCCAGGCGATCGAGGTGCTCGACATGGCGCAGGGCCGACTCAACCAGCGCAGCCGGGGTCGGTTCACCGTACTTTTTCTGCAGGTCCTTTTCCAGCGAACCGGCGTTGACGCCAATGCGGATCGGGATACCACGGTCACGTGCCGCATCGACCACCGCACGCACACGGTCTTCACGACCGATGTTGCCCGGGTTGATACGCAGGCAGTCGACACCCAGTTCGGCCACGCGCAAGGCAATGCGGTAGTCGAAGTGGATGTCTGCCACCAAGGGCACGCTGACCTGTTGCTTGATCTTGCCAAACGCTTCGGCAGCGTCCATGTCCGGTACCGAGACACGCACGATATCGACACCGGCATCGACCAGCCGGTTGATCTGCGCCACGGTGGCGGCGACATCGTTGGTATCGGTGTTGGTCATGCTCTGGACGGCAATGGGTGCATCGCCGCCGACAGGTACATTACCTACCCAGATTTTCCGGGATTCGCGCCGTTTGATCGGAGATTCGCCGTGCATGACTTATTGTCCCAACTTCAGGCGAGCGGTCTCGCCACTGGTGAACGGCGCAAGGTCGACTGGCTGACCGTTGTAGCTCAGTTGCACGCCCTTGGCGTAGCCGAAGCGCACCGCAAACGGTGGCTTGCCGCTGACGTCCAGGCTGTCGCCCTTGCGCTTGATGGCACTGAACAGCACCTTGCCGTTGCCGTCGATAACTGACGTCCAGCAATCGGCATTGAATTGAACATGCACCTTGCCACTGCCTGCAACCGCAGGCTCTGCGGCCGCGACGACAGCCGGGGCCACAATTGGGGCCGGAGCCGGCACGACGGGCTTGGCCGGCGCAACAGGTACCACAGGTACCACAGGTGCAGCCGGAGCGGCTGGCGCTGCCGGCACGACCGCTGCAGCAGCGGGTTTGGCAGGCGTCACAGCCACTGGCGCGGCTGGAGCCACGGCCGCTGCTGGTTCGCTCGCAGGTGCAGGGGCTTCCACGTCTGGCTGGGCCTGTTCAAGGCTCAAATCAGTGCTTTGCGGTTGTTGCGATGCATCGACGGCCTGATCTTCCGGCTCGTCCAGCGGATGAATTTGCGTCGTGCCGTCGGCGCTCTCGACCTCGACATGCTCCATGGCAATGGTCGCCAGGTCCTTGCCATGCCGACGGGTTTGATCCTGCCACCAGAAATAACCACCACCGACCACCGCCAGCAGCAGCACGAGGCTTACGCCACGCAAAATGTTATGCGACAACCGCACAGGCTCTTCAATACGGCCCAAGGCATGCACATCGCTGCCCTGGGCATGGGTGCCAGTGCACTGGTCAAAGGCCTGAACCAACGCTGCCTGATCCATGTCGAGCAACTTGGCGTAGGCACGGATATAACCACGGGCAAAGGTATGCCCAGGCAGCTTGTCGAAGGCGCCGGCTTCAAGATTGCTCAGGGAACTCACGGTCAAGTTGAGCTTGTGGGCCACTTCGGCCTGCGACCAGCCCCTGTTTTCACGGGCCTGACGCAAAATCTCACCGGGATTCTCGCGAGTCGCTGCTACTGCTTCGGGATGCGCCGCTTTCATCATTGCTCCGACAGGTATTGCTGATATTCCGGCGTACCGGGATAAAGTCGTTGTAATTGCAGGCCCAGCTCGGCGGCCTTGTTCGATTCTTCAAACACCGTTGCCAGGCGACTGCCCAGCAGCAGGCTGCGGGCATTGGGGTCGCTCAGTTGGCTGAAACGATCGTAGAAGTCTCGGGCCGGCACATAATGCCTGTCTTCGTAAGACAACTCAGCCATTTCCAACAACGCATGGGGTTGATGACGGTTGAGCCGTAAAGCCTTTTCCAGGTATTCCCGCGCCTGCTCGCGCTGATCGAGCTTCAAGGCGGTTAGCCCCAGGCTTTCGAACACCCGCGAACGTTCAGGATACAGGGTATCGGCAGCCGCGCGACGAAACATCTGCTCGGCATCGGTGTAGCGGCCTTGAGCATAAAGGAAGCTGCCGAAATTGTTGCGAATTCGGGTGTTGTCCGGGGCCTGCGCCAGCGCCTTGCGAAAGTGCTGCTCTGCCAGTACCGCTTCACCTTCAGCCTGGAACACCAGGGCCAGGGCAGCATGCGCATCAGCATCGTCAGCATTGAGTTCAAGGGCCTTTTTCAACGGCCACTTGGCACGCTCGGTCAACCCCTGCTTCAAGTACCCCAGGCCCAACTGCACATACGCCTGAACCGCCTCGACCCGCGCCTTGCTGCTGACCGGCGTACCAGGCTCACCGGTCGACGCACAGCCTGCCAACAGAGCGACCAGCAGGATCGGCAGCGCAGCGCGTGGGGTCATGGAGATCCTCTCTTCAGTTCTGCACGGCCGTGTTCGGCGCATCACCATCAGCATTCAACTGACGAACGGCGATGTAACGCTCACTACGACGGGTGCGATCCATGACCTGACCGACCAACTGACCACATGCCGCGTCGATGTCTTCACCACGGGTGGTGCGTACCGTCACGTTGTAGCCGGCATGATGCAGGTGGTCCTGGAAACGGCGGATAGCGTTGTTGCTCGGCCGCTCGTAACCGGAATGCGGGAACGGGTTGAACGGAATCAGGTTGATCTTGCACGGAACGTTTTTCAGCAGCTCGGCCATTTCCACGGCATGTTCGAGCTTGTCGTTGACGTCCTTGAGCAGGGTGTACTCGATGGTCAGTACGCGCTTTTCGCCCAGCTCGGACATGTAGCGCATGCACGAGTCGAGCACCACGCTGAGCGGGTACTTCTTGTTGATCGGCACCAGTTCGTTGCGCAGCGCATCGTTCGGCGCGTGCAGCGAAAGTGCCAGGGAGACGTCGATGTGCTTGGCCAGCTCATCGATCATCGGTACCACGCCGGAGGTGGACAGGGTCACCCGGCGCTTGGAAATGCCATAGCCGAGGTCGTCCATCATCAAATGCATGGCCGCGACGACGTTGTCGAAGTTCAGCAGCGGCTCGCCCATGCCCATCATCACCACGTTGGTGATGGCACGGTCGATCTTGGCCGGTACAGTGCCGAACGACTTGTTGGCAATCCACACCTGGCCGATGACTTCGGCGGCGGTGAGGTTGCTGTTGAAACCTTGCTTGCCGGTGGAGCAGAAACTGCAGTCCAGGGCGCAACCGGCCTGGGACGAGACACACAGCGTGCCACGCTTGCCCTGGGGGATGTAGACGGTCTCGACGCAGCTGCCGGACGCCACGCGCACGACCCATTTGCGGGTACCGTCGCTGGAGATGTCCTCGCTGACCACTTCCGGACCGCGAACCTCGGCACAGGCCTTGAGCTTTTCGCGCAAGGCCTTGCCGACGTTGGTCATGGCGTCGAAATCATCAACGCCAAAGTGGTGAATCCACTTCATGACCTGACCGGCACGGAAGCGCTTCTCCCCGATTGAGTCGAAGAATTTTTCCATTTCCGGCTGGGTTAGACCCAACAGGTTGATTTTGCCAGTCGATGTCGTCATGGATTCACCCTCACTCGTCAGCCTTCGCTTAGCGAGTGGTTACTTCAGTAGCTGCGAAGAAGTAAGCGATTTCGCGAGCAGCAGCGGCTTCGGAGTCCGAACCGTGTACGGCGTTGGCGTCGATGGACTCAGCGAAGTCAGCGCGGATGGTACCGGCAGCAGCTTCTTTAGGGTTGGTAGCGCCCATCAGCTCACGGTTCAGAGCGATGGCGTTTTCGCCTTCCAGAACCTGGACAACAACTGGACCGGAGGTCATGAAGGCAACCAGGTCGCCGAAGAAGCCACGAGCGCTGTGCTCAGCGTAGAAGCCTTCAGCTTCGGCTTTGGACAGTTGCTTCATTTTCGAAGCGACGACGCGCAGGCCGGCTTTTTCGAAACGAGTGGTGATCTCGCCGATGACGTTCTTGGCAACTGCGTCAGGCTTGATGATCGAGAAAGTACGTTGAACAGCCATGGAAAACTCCAGAAACAGTAAGTGAAGCGAAAAATTAAACCCGCGAATTATACGCGGGTTCTTAGGGATTGCCTAACCTGCCGAGCGTACTCAGTCGGCTTCGTCGATCCAGGCGGCCTGGATCGCTTCCAGAACCTTCTCGCCGCCACGCTGTGGATCGTCGCTGAACTCCGGCAAAGCCAGAACCCACTGATGCAGATCGACGAAGTTCACATAACGAGGATCGACTTCCGGCTTGCTTTCGGCAAGCTGGATTGCAATTTCAAGTACATCAACCCATTTCAGACTCATGATGGCTCCTTGAATCAGTGCGGCGCTTCGGCGGCCAGGTTGATCGTGTACTTCGGAATCTCGATGGTCAGGTCTTCCTCACCCACGAATACCTGACAGGCCAGACGCGACTGGCGCTCCAGGCCCCAGGCCTTATCGAGCATGTCTTCTTCGAGCTCGTCAGCTTCCTCGAGCGAATCGAAACCTTCACGCACGATGCAATGGCAAGTGGTGCAGGCGCACACGCCGCCACATGCGCTTTCCATCTCGATATGGTGCTCGTGGGCCAACTCCAGGATATTAGTACCCGGCTCCACCTCCACCACAAGACCGTCCGGACAGAACTTCTCGTGGGGCAGAAAAATCACCTGCGGCATCAGTTATTCCTCGATCTCATTCAGGTTGCGCCCGGCCAACGCGGCTTTTACCGTCGAATCAAGGCGGCGGGCTGCAAAAGCATCGGTCACCTGCGACAGACGCTTGGTCTGCTGCTCGATGGCCGCGCCATCGGTGCCGTTCATCAATTCACGCAACTCGTGCATCTGATGCTCGATCGCCAGACGCTCTTCGGCGCTGAGCAAACGGTCACCATCGACATCCAGGGCGCCTTGCACCGCCTCGATCAGGCGCTGAGCATCGACCTGGTGCTCGCGCAACTGACGGGCGGTCTTGTCGAAGCCGGCGTGCTCGAAGGAGTCCTTGAGCATGCGGGCGATCTCACCGTCGGTCAGACCGTAGGACGGCTTGACCTGAATGCTGGCCTCGACACCCGAACCCAGTTCACGGGCCGCCACGCTGAGCAGGCCATCGGCGTCGACCTGGAAGGTCACACGGATTTTTGCGGCACCGGCAACCATCGCCGGGATGCCACGCAGCTCGAAACGCGCCAGGGAACGGCAGTCGCTGATCAGCTCACGCTCGCCCTGCAGCACATGAATCATCATGGCTGTCTGGCCGTCTTTGTAGGTGGTGAACTCCTGAGCGCGTGCCACCGGGATCGTGGTGTTGCGCGGAATCACCTTTTCCATAAGGCCGCCCATGGTCTCAAGGCCCAAGGACAGCGGGATCACGTCAAGCAGCAGCAACTCGCCACCGTCGCGACGATTACCAGCCAGGGTATCCGCCTGAATGGCAGCGCCAATGGCCACGACCTGATCCGGGTCGATTTCGGTCAGTGGCGTACGCCCAAACAGTGCGCCAACCGCCTCGCGCACACGCGGCACGCGGGTCGAGCCGCCGACCATTACCACGGCCCCGACTTCGTCCAGCTCAATGCCACTGTCGCGCACCGCACGACGGCAAGCCTTGAGGCTGCGTGCGACCATCGGCTCAATCAGCGCATCAAACGCTTCGCGGGTCAGCTCAGCCTGCCATTGACCGTAAGCCACCGGCACGCTATCGGCCGTGGTCAGGGCTTCCTTGGCGGCACACGCCGTTTGCAGCAGCTGGCGCTGCGCGCCCGGATCGAGGTCAGCCGACAGGCCGGCCTGCTCAACGATCCAGCTGGCAATGGCGTGATCGAAATCGTCGCCGCCCAGGGCACTGTCGCCGCCGGTAGCCAGCACTTCAAACACGCCGCCGGTCAGGCGCAGGATGGAAATATCGAAGGTACCGCCACCCAGGTCATAGATGGCCACCAGGCCTTCGGCATTCTGGTCCAGGCCATAGGCCACCGCGGCCGCGGTTGGCTCGTTGAGCAGGCGCAATACATTGAGGCCCGCCAGCTTGGCGGCGTCCTTGGTGGCCTGGCGCTGAGCGTCGTCGAAATACGCTGGCACGGTGATCACCGCACCCACCAGTTCACCCCCGAGGGTGTCTTCAGCACGCTGGCGCAGTACCCGCAGGATCTCGGCCGAAACCTCTACAGGGCTTTTCGCACCCTGCACGGTATCGATGAACGGCATGTGCGATTCACCGCCGACAAAGCGGTAAGGCAGTTGATCACCCAACTGTTTGACATCCGCCAGGCCACGCCCCATCAGGCGCTTGACCGACAATACGGTATTGAGCGGGTCGCTGGAGGCAGCCGCCTTGGCTGAATGCCCGACCTCGACGCGGTCAGCGTGGTAACGCACCGCAGACGGCAGGATAACCCGACCTTCGGAGTCGGCCAGTGGTTCGGAAAGACCGCTGCGCAGCGCAGCGACCAGCGAATTGGTGGTGCCAAGGTCGATGCCCACCGCCAGACGACGCTGGTGGGGCTGAGGGCTCTGACCGGGTTCAGCGATCTGCAGTAGGGCCATGCTTATTCGGGTACCAGAGGGGCCGCCAGGGCGGCACCGGGTTAATCGTCGAGGCGCTCTTCCAACTGGCGCACTTCGTAGGCGAGCTTGTCGAGGAACTGCATGCGGCGCATCAGGCGCTCGGCCTGCTCACGCTGCGCAGCCACATCCCAGCAAGCGGCGAAGTCCTCATTGAGGGCCTCCTGAGCAACTTTCAAGCGGTGCTTGAAGGCTGCAACGCCCTCGAGGTCGGCACTGTCCTGCAGGTCTTCAAGCTCCTCGCGCCACTGCATCTGCTGCAGCAGGAACTGAGGGTCGTGGACGGTGACTTCCTGCGGCACTTCATGGCCGCCGATCGCCAGCAGGTAACGGGCACGTCGCGGCGCGCTCTTGAGCGTCTGGTAGGCTTCATTGAGGCCAGCCGAACGCTCCAGCGCCAAGCGCTGCTCGCGCTCGGAAGCATCGGCGAAGCGGTCCGGATGGACCTCGCGGGCCAGCTCGCGATAACGCGCGGCCAACTTGTCGAGGTCCAGGCGGAAGCCAGGTTGCAGGTCAAACAGGGCGAAATGACAAGGAGTACCCACAATCTGCCTCAAACGTTGAAGCTTTCGCCGCAGCCACACTCACCGCGCACGTTGGGGTTGTTGAACTTGAAGCCTTCGTTCAACCCTTCCTTGACGAAATCGAGCTCGGTACCGTCAAGGTAAACCAGGCTTTTCGGGTCGATGATCACCTTCACGCCATGGCTTTCGAAGACCTGGTCCTCACTGCCCTGCTCGTCGACGAACTCCAGCACGTAGGCCAGACCGGAGCAGCCGGTGGTACGTACGCCCAGGCGAATGCCTTCACCCTTGCCACGTCCTTCGAGGGAGCGCCGCACATGGTTGGCGGCGGCTTCTGTCATGCTGATAGCCATCGGAACTCCTTAACCTGCAACAAGCGACTTAGAGCAAGCCTTTCTTCTGCTTGTAATCACGAACGGCCGCCTTGATGGCGTCTTCGGCGAGTACCGAGCAGTGGATTTTAACCGGCGGCAGCGCCAGTTCTTCAGCCAGCTGAGTGTTCTTGATGGTTTCAGCCTCGTCCAGCGTCTTGCCCTTCATCCACTCAGTGGCCAGGGAGCTGGAAGCGATAGCCGAACCGCAGCCATAGGTCTTGAACTTGGCGTCTTCGATAACACCCTGCTCGTTGACCTTGATCTGCAGGCGCATGACGTCGCCGCACGCAGGTGCGCCAACCATGCCGGTACCGACATCCGGGTCCTCGGCATTCATCTTGCCGACGTTACGCGGGTTTTCGTAATGGTCGATGACCTTTTCACTGTATGCCATGGTGCAATTCCTTCCTCATCAGAGAGCCGCTCTTGCTGGCGACTACTTAGTGCGCAGCCCACTCGATCTTGGAGATGTCGACGCCGTCTTTGTACATGTCCCACAGCGGCGACAATTCGCGCAGCTTGGTAACTGCCTCGCACACTTTCTGCGCGGCGTAGTCGATTTCTTCTTCAGTGCTGAAGCGACCGAAGGTGAAACGGATAGAACTGTGTGCCAGCTCGTCGTTGCGGCCCAGGGCGCGCAGCACGTAGGACGGCTCCAGCGAGGCCGAGGTGCAGGCCGAACCGGACGAAACGGCCAGGTCCTTGAGCGCCATGATCAGCGACTCGCCTTCGACGTAGTTGAAGCTCAGGTTCAGGTTGTGCGGTACGCGGGCGGTCATGCTGCCGTTGACGTACAGCTCTTCCAGGCCTTCGACCTGCTTGAAGAAGCGCTCGCTCAGGGCCTTGATACGCTGGTTTTCGCTGGCCATTTCCTGCTTGGCGATGGCAAAGGCTTCACCCATGCCGACGATCTGGTGGGTGGCCAGGGTGCCGGAACGCATGCCACGCTCGTGACCGCCACCGTGCATGGTGGCTTCCAGGCGTACGCGAGGCTTGCGGCTGACGTACAGCGCGCCGATACCTTTAGGGCCGTAGGTCTTGTGGGCCGAGAAGGACATCAGGTCGACCTTCAGCTTCTGCAGGTCGATTTCGACCTTGCCAGTGGACTGGGCCGCGTCGACATGGAACAGCACGCCACGGGAGCGGGTCAGCTCACCGATGGCGGCGATGTCGTTGATGGTGCCGATTTCGTTGTTCACGTGCATGACCGAAACCAGGATGGTGTCGTCACGCAGTGCCGCTTCAACCATGGCCGGGGTAATCAGGCCGTCTTCACCGGGCTCGATGTAGGTGACTTCAAAACCTTCACGCTCCAGTTGGCGCATGGTGTCCAGGACCGCCTTGTGCTCGATCTTGGAGGTGATGAGGTGCTTGCCCTTGGTCGAATAGAAGTGCGCGACACCCTTGATTGCCAGGTTGTCGGACTCGGTGGCACCGCTGGTCCAGACAATTTCCCGCGGATCGGCATTGACCAGGTCAGCAACCTGGCGACGAGCATTTTCGACCGACTCTTCGGCTTTCCAGCCAAAAACATGGGAGCGCGAGGCCGGGTTACCGAAGTTTCCGTCGACCAGCAGGCACTCGCTCATTTTCTGCGCGACGCGTGGGTCGACCGGCGTGGTCGCGGAGTAATCGAGGTAGATCGGCAACTTCATTGAATATCTCCTATCAGGCGGTCGCGTCGCGCGTCGAAACGGTCATTCGACGGCGGACGTCTCAATCTTGTCCAGCTGCGGTGCCCGGCCTGCGATTCGACGCAAGTCCTGACGCTGGGCGACCTCTTGCACGTCACTGCGAGTGACAAGGTCAGCCAGGCTGATACCGCTGAGGAATTCGTGAATCTGCTGGCTGAGATCGCACCACAGGTGGTGAGTCAGGCAGGTATCGCCGGCGTGGCAATCACCCAGGCCCTGGCAGCGCGTAGCATCGACCGATTCATTGACCGCATCGATAACTTGCGCGACTTGAATGCTCCCCATGTCTCGCGACAGCTGATAGCCACCGCCCGGACCGCGCACACTGGAAACCAGACTGCTACGACGCAGCTTGGCAAACAGCTGCTCCAGATAAGAGAGGGAAATGCCTTGGCGCTCGGAAATGTCGGCCAGGGACACCGGCCCATGCTGCGCGTGCAATGCCAGGTCGAGCATGGCGGTCACGGCGTATCGGCCTTTTGTAGTCAGTCGCATGGCTAGTAGGTACCACGGAGTTACGGGATGTGAGCGAGTATGCTATTCCCGAGCATTTAAGTCAACTATAAGACCTAGTGCTTTAGTCGGGATTGAGCCTGGACGGCGGCGGAATAATAGCAAAGTCGGGGCGTGAGCACACGCCCCTTCTGTCAATGCGTCGCGGCGTCGCTACGCGGCTCGGCCTTGACCTCGGCAAAGTCCTCGTCGCGCAAGGCAGGCAGCTCCTTGGCACAGTAGTCACTGCCCAGGTTTTTCAAGGCACCGCACATGTCCTCCAGGCGCCCATCCACCGCATGCAGGTGATCAAGCAACTGACCAATGGCGCGCGCGACCGGGTCTGGCATGTCTTCGCTGACGCCGTAGGCATCAAACATGGCCTTGCGCTTGGCTTCCTGCTCGGCATCGGTCTTGACGATGATGCGCCCCGGAATACCTACCGCCGTGGCACCGGCCGGCACGGCCTTGGTCACCACGGCGTTGGAGCCGATCTTGGCCCCGGCACCGACCGTGAACGGGCCGAGCACCTTGGCACCAGCACCCACGACCACGCCATCTTCCAGCGTGGGGTGGCGCTTACCCTTGTTCCAGCTGGTACCGCCAAGCGTCACGCCCTGGTACAGGGTGACATCGTTGCCGATCTCGGCCGTCTCGCCAATCACGATACCCATACCGTGATCGATGAAGAAACGCCGCCCCACCTTGGCACCCGGGTGAATTTCGATGCCGGTCAGCCAACGGCCGAAGTTCGACACCAACCGCGCCAGCCACTTCCACTCCCGCACCCACAGGGCATGCGCTGCACGGTGCAGCCAGATTGCGTGCATACCCGGGTAGCAGGTCAGCACCTCAAAGGCATTGCGCGCCGCCGGATCACGGTGGAAAACGCTCTGGATATCTTCACGCAGACGCTCGAACATCTATTGATCCTTCCGCTTATGCGGCTCGCCACGGGCCATTTTCTGGGTTTCCGTGAGGATGCCGCGCAAAATACTCATTTCCGAACGATTCACCGAACTACGCCCATACAGTCGACGCAAGCGCGACATCAGGTGCTTGGGCTTCTCCGGGTCGAGAAAACCGATCTCGACCAGGGTCTTTTCCAAATGCTCGTAGAACAGCTCCATCTCATCCATGGTCGCCAGCTCGCCACTGCGTACCGACGCCACTTCGACTTTCTCGACTTTCGACGGCCGCCCCTCGATGGCCAGCCATGCCATGCGCACCTCATAGGCGAGCACCTGCACGGCGGCCCCAAGGTTCAGCGAACTGAAGTCGGGGTTGGACGGGATATGCACGTGATAATGACATCGCTGCAGCTCGTCGTTGGTCAGGCCGGAGTGCTCACGCCCGAACACCAGGGCGACTTCAGCGCCCTGCCCGGCATCCTCGACCACCTTCGCGCCACACTCGCGCGGGTCGAGCATCGGCCAGGGGATGCGCCGATCACGGGCACTGGTACCGATCACCAACGTACAACCGACCAGCGCCTCTTCAAGCGTGGCCACCACCTGGGCACCCGCCAGCACGTCATCGGCACCCGATGCACGAGCACTGGCTTCGTGGGAGGGGAAATGGAGCGGATCGACCAGTACCAGACGCGACAAGCCCATGTTCTTCATGGCACGCGCAGCCCCACCGATATTGCCGGGGTGGCTGGTATTGACCAGGACAACACGAATATTTTGCAGCACGGCAAGGGCTCACAGACACGGTAAAGGGGGAGCAAATCTTACAGAACCGACCGACGTTACGCTACGAAAGCAAATGTCACCCTTCTTCATAGAAAGTTTTCTGATAGAATGTTCGGCTTTCTTTAACGACCCAGGTGAAACGTCCATGCAGCCCATGCTGAATATCGCGCTGCGCGCCGCCCGCAGCGCCAGTGAACTGATTTTCCGCTCCATCGAGCGCCTGGATACCATCAAGGTTGATGAGAAGGACGCCAAGGACTACGTGTCCGAGGTCGACCGCGCCGCCGAGCAAACCATCATCGCGGCCCTGCGCAAGGCTTACCCTACCCACGCCATCTACGGCGAAGAAACCGGCCTGCACGCCGGCAGCGGCGAAGGTGAAGACTACCTGTGGATCATTGACCCACTGGACGGCACCACCAACTTCCTGCGTGGCGTACCACACTTCGCTGTCAGCATCGCCTGCAAGTACCGCGGCCGCCTGGAACACGCCGTAGTTCTGGACCCTGTCCGCCAGGAAGAATTCACCGCCAGCCGTGGCCGTGGCGCCCAACTGAACGGTCGTCGCCTGCGCGTCAGCTCCCGCACCAGCCTGGAAGGCGCACTGCTGGGCACCGGCTTCCCATTCCGTGACAACCAGATGGACAACCTGGACAACTACCTGGGCATGTTCCGCTCCCTGGTTGGCCAGACCGCAGGCATCCGCCGCGCTGGCGCCGCCAGCCTCGACCTGGCCTATGTGGCCGCCGGTCGCTTTGATGCGTTCTGGGAGTCGGGCCTGTCTGAATGGGACATGGCTGCAGGCACCCTGCTGATTCAAGAAGCGGGCGGCCTGGTGAGCGACTTCACCGGCGGTCACGACTTCCTGGAAAAAGGCCATATCGTTGCCGGCAACATCAAGTGCTTCAAGGCGGTACTGACGGCCATCCAGCCGCACCTGCCGGCCTCGCTGAAACGCTGAGTTCCAGCCAAGCAACAAGGCTAACGACAAAGCCCCTGACCGAAAGGCCAGGGGCTTTTTGTTTAAGCGCTGATCACTGGCAAGCCAGTGTCACATCACCCACTCACTGCCCCGCCGGGGCCTGCCCCAGAATCAACTGGCCATTCTTGTCCAGCGGGATCTGTGAGCCTGGGTCACGATCCATGCGCACCTTGCCGACCTTGTCACCAATCGAATACTTCACGTCATAGCCCACGACCTTCTCACTCAGGTCATTAACCGTATTGCAGCGCGTCTCGGTGGTGGTGTAGGTGTCTTTGTTCTGCATGTTCTCCTGCACCTTGTTACCGGCATAACCACCACCCACCGCACCGGCCACGGTTGCAATCTTCTTGCCGGTACCACCGCCAATCTGGTTGCCCAGCAGGCCACCAGCCACGGCACCGATCACGGTACCCGCAATCTGATGCTGATCCTTGACCGGCGCCTGGCGGGTTACCGCGAC
>NZ_MBPN01000106.1 GCF_001695625.1 Pseudomonas defluvii | reverse complement strand
GCTGGCGCCGGGGCAGCTTGCACCGGGGCGCTGTCGCCACCACTGGACACGGCGTTGAGCTTGCCGGTGTTGATGGTCGATTTCTCGGTGCTGGTCGCGGCCAGGGCACGGAGGTAGTAGGTGGTTTTCAGGCCACGGTACCAGGCCATGCGGTAGGTGACGTCCAGTTTCTTGCCCGAGGCGCCGGCGATGTACAGGTTCAGCGACTGAGCCTGGTCAATCCACTTCTGGCGACGGCTGGCAGCGTCGACGATCCACTTGGTTTCCACTTCGAAGGCAGTCGCGTAGAGCTCTTTGAGTTCTTGCGGGATGCGCTCGATCTGCTGAACCGAACCGTCGTAGTACTTCAGGTCGTTGATCATGACCGCGTCCCACAGGCCGCGAGCCTTCAGGTCGTGAACCAGGTACGGGTTGATCACGGTGAACTCGCCCGACAGGTTCGATTTCACGTACAGGTTCTGGTAAGTCGGCTCGATGGACTGCGATACGCCGGTGATGTTGGCGATGGTCGCGGTCGGCGCGATGGCCATGATGTTCGAGTTACGAATACCTTTCTGAACGCGTGCGCGAACTGGTGCCCAGTCCAGGGTCTCGTTCAGGTCGACGTCGATGTACTTCTGGCCACGGGCTTCGATCAGGATCTGTTGCGAATCCAGCGGCAGGATGCCTTTGGACCACAGCGAGCCCTGGAAGGTCTCGTAGGCGCCACGTTCGTCGGCCAGGTCACAGGAGGCCTGGATGGCGAAGTAGCTGACCGCTTCCATGGAGCGGTCGGCGAACTCGACGGCTGCGTCCGAACCATAAGGAATGTGCTGCAGGTACAGCGCGTCCTGGAAGCCCATGATGCCCAGACCGACCGGGCGGTGCTTCATGTTCGAGTTGCGCGCCTGCGGTACCGAGTAGTAGTTGATGTCGATCACGTTGTCGAGCATGCGTACAGCGGTGTTGATGGTGCGCTGCAGCTTGGCGGTGTCCAGCTTGCCGTCGACGATGTGGTTCGGCAGGTTGATCGAGCCCAGGTTACATACCGCGATCTCGTCCTTGTTGGTGTTCAAGGTGATTTCGGTGCACAGGTTCGAGCTGTGGACAACACCCACGTGCTGCTGCGGGCTGCGCAGGTTGCATGGGTCTTTGAAGGTCAACCATGGGTGACCGGTTTCGAACAGCATCGAGAGCATCTTGCGCCACAGGTCTTTGGCTTGGACGGTCTTGAATACCTTGATCTTGTTGTACTCGGTCAGCGCTTCGTAGTACTCGTAGCGCTCTTCGAAGGCCTTGCCGGTCAGGTCGTGCAGGTCTGGCACTTCCGAAGGCGAGAACAGGGTCCACTTGCCGTCATCGAAGACGCGCTTCATGAACAGGTCAGGGATCCAGTTGGCGGTGTTCATGTCGTGGGTACGACGACGGTCATCACCAGTGTTCTTGCGCAGCTCGATGAATTCTTCGATGTCCAGGTGCCAGGTTTCCAGGTAGGCACAGACAGCGCCTTTGCGCTTGCCACCCTGGTTTACGGCAACGGCGGTGTCGTTGACCACTTTCAGGAACGGTACGACGCCCTGGGACTTGCCGTTGGTGCCCTTGATGTAGGAACCCAGCGCACGTACTGGCGTCCAGTCGTTGCCCAGGCCACCGGCGAATTTCGACAGCATGGCGTTGTCGTGGATCGCGTGGTAAATGCCCGAGAGGTCGTCCGGGACGGTGGTCAGGTAGCAGCTCGACAGCTGTGGACGCAGGGTGCCGGCGTTGAACAGGGTCGGGGTCGAGGCCATGTAGTCGAAGGACGACAACAGGTTGTAGAACTCGATCGCGCGGGCTTCTTTGTCTTTCTCTTCCAGCGCCAGGCCCATGGCCACACGCATGAAGAACACCTGTGGCAGTTCGAAACGTACGCCGTCCTTGTGGATGAAGTAACGGTCGTACAGGGTCTGCAGGCCCAGGTAGGTGAACTGCTGGTCGCGTTCGTGGTTGATCGCCTTGCCCAGTTTTTCCAGGTCGTAGTCGGCCATGGCTGGGTTGAGCAGTTCAAACTCCACACCCTTGGCGACATAGGCCGGCAAGGCCTTGGCGTACAGGTCAGCCATTTCGTGGTGGGTCGCGCTTTCGGCAACCTGCAGGAAGCCCAGGCCTTCGGCACGCAGGGTGTCCATCAGCAGGCGAGCGGTCACGAAAGAGTAGTTCGGCTCACGCTCGACCAGGGTACGGGCGGTCATCACCAGAGCGGTGTTGACGTCCTTGATGGCCACGCCGTCGTACAGGTTCTTCAGGGTTTCACGCTGGATCAGTTCGCCATCGACTTCGGCCAGGCCTTCGCAGGCTTCCGAAATGATGGTGTTCAGGCGATTCATGTCCAGAGGCGCCAGGCTGCCATCGGCCAGGGTGATACGGATGCTCGGGTGTGGCTGTACCGCTACGTCGCTGTTGCTGCGGGTGGCACGTTCCTTGGCGCGTTGGTCGCGATAGATCACGTAGTCACGGGCCACTTTCTGTTCGCCAGCACGCATCAGGGCCAGTTCGACCTGGTCCTGGATTTCTTCGATGTGGATGGTGCCGCCCGATGGCATGCGACGCTTGAAGGTCGCTGTCACTTGTTCGGTCAGGCGGGCAACGGTGTCGTGGATACGCGACGAGGCAGCAGCAGTGCCGCCTTCAACTGCAAGGAACGCCTTGGTGATGGCAACGGTGATCTTGTCATCGGTGTAGGCGACGACAGTACCGTTACGCTTGATCACACGCAGTTGGCCCGGAGCGGTGGCAGCCAGATCCTGGTTCGAATCAGCGGCCTGCGGCGCCTTGGCCTGCGGGTTCTCGCGAGTTGTGTCGGTTTGCATGGGGGTCTCCACGTTTTCTATGTTTGTTTAGGCACCGGGTAGGTGCCAACCGTTCCGTCCAAAAGCTCGACAACCGACCCGCAGGCATGCGCAAGGGCAGCGTGCGGGGCAGGGCTTACCTACTTCGGGACAGATCAGGAAAAAGGGGCAATCGCTCGCCGCTCCCTGGCCGAAGTCAAAGGTCTCGGGCCGGGGCCCAAAACTGTTGCTGTCGGATGTGCCTTTGTGTGCAACACCCGTACCCGAAACAAGCCCTCTGGTGAACTTGCAACGGTCGCCTCCGCAGGAGCGGTTTGGCTGCTGATTTCTTTCAAAGTTCAAGCAAAAAAAGCATTTTGCAAGGCTTGAGTTTAATGCTCGACTTGTGCTTGGGAATTATGTGAAAACCCAAGATATAGTGTTTTGTTTCGATAGGGATACAAGATAATGCGGTATCGGGGGTATTGCAAGGTGATGCTCTGTGGATAACTTGTGCGTATTTTGTGAGTGATTCCGGGCAACGCCTTGTAGGCCGCGTCTCACCGCTATTGTGCCGTTGGTCACTCTTTTTTTACGTTGGCGACGCCCCGAACACGGAATTTTGCGGGCGCGAACCCTATCACAAAAAGCCCCATTGTCCAGCGCTCCTGGCACGGCTTTTCAGTGCCGTTGGTGGCGGTTGGAATGTGTGGGTTCGCGTCGTAGTATCCGATGCCATTATTGCCCTTTGTTGACGGGCGGTCTTCCAAGAACAACAAGCCCAGCAGAGGTGTCCGTGGAGCAGCAGCGCAGTCAGGTGTTGATCGTCGAGGATGACCAGCGATTGGCCGACCTCACGGGTGAGTACCTGCAGGCCAACGGCTTTGAGGTAGCGGTGGAGGGCGACGGGGCAAAGGCGGCCCAGCGCATCATTGATGAGCAGCCTGATCTGGTGATCCTTGACCTGATGTTGCCTGGCGAGGATGGCCTGAGCATCTGTCGCAAGGTACGCCCGCGCTATGCGGGGGTAATTCTGATGCTCACTGCACGCAGCGACGATCTTGATCAGGTGCAGGGGCTGGACCTGGGGGCCGACGATTATGTGGTCAAGCCCGTGCGTCCCCGCTTGTTGTTGGCCCGGATCAACGCTCTGTTGCGTCGCAGTGATGCCCCCAGTAGTGAGCACCAGGCATTGGTGTTCGGCCCGTTGCGGGTCGATAACACCCTGCGCGAGGCTTGGCTGCGGGGCGCGAGCATCGAGTTGACCAGCGCCGAGTTCGACCTGCTCTGGCTACTCGTGAGCAATGCCGGGCGTGTGTTGTCCCGCGAGGAGATCTTCACCTCGTTGCGAGGTGTGGGCTATGACGGCCAGGACCGTTCTATCGATGTGCGTATTTCACGCATTCGCCCCAAAATCGGTGACGATCCAATCCATCCGAAGATGATCAAGACCCTGCGCAGCAAAGGCTACCTGTTTGTAGCCGAGGCGGCCCAGGCCATGGGTCGTGAGGCATGAACTCGATTTTCCTGCGCATCTACGGCGGTATGCTGAGCGCTCTGGTGCTGGTGGCGATGCTCGGCGCCTTGAGCCTGCACCTGCTTAACGAGGTGCGCGCGGATCAATACCGTGAGCGGCTTGCCCACGGGACCTTCACGCTGATGGCTGACAACCTGGTGCCGCTCAGTGAGGTGGAGCGTACGCGTGCGCTGGCTATCTGGGAGCGCTTGCTGGGCATTCCCTTGGCGTTGGAGTCCTTGGCCCACACCGGGCTCGATGGGCGTCAGCGCAGCTTGTTGCAGCGTGGCCAGGTACTGGTAGAGAAGACGGGGCCTCATGCGGCCAAGGTGATGCGTCAGGTTGGCGACCAGCCGTTTTTGCTCGTGGGTGAGGTCAAGCAGATCAGTGAGCAGTTGGCCCGCGCCACGATTTACCTGCTGGCGGATGAGTTGGTGCGTTATCCGGTTGCGGAGCAGCCTGGGCGGCTTGCGCAATTGAAGAAAGCCAAGGGGTTTGGCTTTGACCTGCGCTTGCTTTCGATGACCAAGGCTGACCTGGATGACGACCAGCGTCGACGGGTCGAGGAGGGCGACACGGTGATGGCCCTGGGCAAGGACGGTGACTCGATTCGCGTATTTTCCGGCCTTGCCGGTACGCCCTGGGTGCTGGAGCTCGGCCCGCTGTACCAGATGAATGCCTACCCACCCCAGTTGCTGGCGGTGATTGCCGTGCTGGGCTTGTGCCTGATTGGTTTGATCGTCTATTTACTGGTGCGTCAGTTGGAGCGTCGCCTGTCGACCCTGGAGTTTGCTGCCACACGCATCGCCCAGGGTAGCCTGGAAACCCGTGTGACGGCCGATGACGATGACTCGGTTGGACGCTTGGCTGCGGCCTTCAACGGCATGGCGGAGCATTTGCAACGGTCGTTGAGCATTCAGCGTGAGCTGGTGCGTGCCGTGTCCCATGAGCTGCGCACGCCAGTGGCCCGTTTACGTTTCGGCCTGGAGATGATCGCCGGGGCCAGCAACGATCAGGCTCGGGAAAAGTACCTGGAGGGTATGGATGGTGACATTCAGGACCTCGATAAACTGGTCGATGAGATGCTCACCTATGCCCGTCTGGAGCAGGGCTCACCGGCGTTGCATTTTCAGTTGATCGACCTGGATGCGCTGCTCGACCAGGTGATCGCCGAGCTGGCGCCATTGCGTCGCGAGGTGAGTGTGGTTCGCGGCCCCTGCCAAAGGGCAGAAGAGGCTGACGGCGCATGGGTAGAGGCGGAGCCACGCTACTTGCACCGGGCTTTGCAGAACCTGGTGAGCAACGCCATGCGCCATGCTGAGTCACAGGTCTGCCTGAGCTATCAATTAGGTGCCCAGCGCTGCCGGATTGATGTGGAAGATGATGGTCCGGGCATCCCCGAGCCTGCCTGGGACCGAATCTTTACCCCCTTTACCCGTCTCGACGACAGCCGCGCCCGGGCTTCCGGTGGGCACGGTCTGGGCTTGTCCATCGTACGCAGGATTATCTATTGGCATGCCGGGCGGGCCTCAGTCAGCCGTAGCGAGCGCCTGGGTGGGGCGTGTTTCAGCCTGAGTTGGCCGCGTAGCCAGGCCTCTGGTGCATCATGAAGCAGACCGTGACGCTGAGTGAGCTGCTACGTCCGGCGTACTTTCACAGGCTACTGCTGGCGCTCTATGGGCCTGAGTTGATGCCGGCCCAGTTGCCTGTGCTGGTGTCGCAGTGGTCCAAGTACTATTTCGCGCTGTTCTGGCGCGAGGCCGTGTCAGCCCGGTGTGCTGGGCGAGGGCTGGCGCTGCCGAACAACGTCGGCGTGAGCCTGGACGATCGTGGTCTGCCGCTGGCGTTTGAGCCACTGGCCGCAGGCAGCGATAGCTTGCAGGCCCTGTTGGAGCACCACCTGACGCCATTGGTTCAGCAACTGGCAGCCTTGGGCTCGGTGCCGGTTGCCGTGCTCTGGGGGAATGCTGGTGATTGCCTGGAGCAGTGCCTGCAGTCCCTGGAGGTCGATCTCGCTGAGGCGCGTGATCTACTGGATCGCCCTGGCAGCCCGTTGTTTGCGGCAGTCAGCTACGATGCGCACGGCCTGCGGCGTCGGCGAACCTGTTGCCTGAGTTACAAGGTGGCGTGGGTGGGGCACTGTACGCACTGCCCGCTCAACCCCTGACTCAGACGCTGATCAAGGTCAGTACCTGGTCATTTTGTATGCTGAACTGGCCTTCCAGCTCGTGGCCCTGGCGCCAGTCAGTGGACAGGTCTTTCAACAGGCGCAGGCGTGCATGGCCATCGGTGGACCATTCCAGCACCTCCGCGTGTTCAAAGTAGAAGCGCTGCTGCACGATAGGGTAGAGGGCCTTGAACAGGCTTTCCTTCAGTGAAAAGGTCAGGGTGACCGCCAAGGCAGCCAGGTCCGGGTCCATTCGATGAAGTTCATCGGTTGTGAGGATCTCTGCGGCCAGGCGCTGAGCGCGTTCGTGGCTGAGCAGGGTTTCCTGATCCAGGCCAATGCCCGCGCACTGGTGACTAGGGGCAACCACCGCAGCGGCCCAGCCGTGGCTATGGGTGATGGATCCGCTGATATCGCTTGGCCAGATCGGCGCACGGTCTTCGCCGGTACCGGGGATGTACTCCCGACCATCCAGCGCTTGCAGTGCTGCACGGGCACAGACCCGGCCAGCGAGGTACTCGGCCTGACGCTTGGCCACTGAGCGTTGCAGGCTGCTGGTGTGCTCGATACCCGCCAGGACGAAGTCATCGGCAGCCAGTTGAGCGGGGTCGAACGAGCAACTGACCAATGCTGCGCCGGGTACTGCGCGAGGCAGAGGCCAGTGGTGCTGGAGTGGTGCGCAGCAAGAGGGAAGTCGGTTCATGTTCGCATTGTGCCGCGATCCACGGCGTCAGGCCAGCGCCCCTTCCAGTCCATCCTTTTTGCCAAAGTGCCGTCCCTCAGCACTTCATTTCAGCGTAAACACCTTCTTCAAGAAAACCTGCAGGTCTGCCCAAGCACTTTCGTCGGCGCTTTTGTTGTAGGCAATGTCCGGTCCACCGTGCTCGCCGTGGCTGAGGCGGTCAGCATCCGGGTTGGTGAAACCATGCTTGGCGCCCTGGATGCTCACGAATTCATAGGATGCACCGGCCGCATTCATCTCGTCCTTGAATTTATCCACCTGTTCTTGGGGGATCATGCTGTCGGCTGCGCCATGCTCCACCAGAATCTTGCTCTTTACGCTGCCGGGCGTTGCCGGGTTGCTGGTTGCCAGCGGGCCATGGAAGCTGACGACCCCGAGCAGAGGCTCGCCTCGCCGGGCGGCATCGAGCACTACTTTTCCACCGAAGCAGTAGCCGATGGCAGCAATTCGATTATTGTCGGTTTGCGGTTGGATTTTTAACAGATCAACACCGGCATCGAAGCGTTTGGCCGCCGCGTCAGGGTCTTTCATGGCCGCCTGCATGAAGGTCATGGCGTCTGCCGGGTGCTCGGTGTGCTTGCCATCGCCGTACATGTCGATGGCCAGTGCGCTGTAGCCTAGCCCCGCCAACTCACGTGCACGGCGTTTGGCATAATCATTCAGGCCCCACCACTCGTGCACCACCACCACACCCGGGCGCTTGTCCTCGACGCTGTCGTCATAGGCGTAGTAGCCAACCAGGCGCTTGCCGTCGGCATCCTGATAGGCAATTTCGCGGGTCTGTACGGCGGCCTGGGCCAGGCTTGTAGCGCCGATCAAGGCAAGTGCGAGCAGGTAACGCATGGCGGGTACTCCTCGTTTGAGTCGATCCATCGTGTTCAGCCGCTGTTTGGACAGCGCTCAGCGACGCTTCAGGATGTCCTGCTTACTCTAGCTTCCGCGCTCCATCCTGCAACGGGTTGAATGCGAACCCTGGCTGCGTGGGCGGATTACCGCCATTGGTTAGGTTTTTTCGCCGGTTGCGTGCGGAAATCCGCCAACGCGCAGCGTTTTTTATGCCACCTCCTAGTGCATGCAAGCCCCGAGAAACGGCGGTTCGCACCCAGAAAGCGCACGTTGGCATCGTGATTGCTAAATAGCCCTCAGAGTCCTGCCAGGCAGCTCGACAAAACAAATCCCTCCAGTGCAGGAGGGTTCGCGCTTTTGGTACCCCCCATCCTGGGAAGGATGATGGTCGGTACGCTTGAGGAATTAGCCATGACGACGCGTCAGCCGCTGTACAAATCGTTGTATGTCCAGGTGATCGTAGCGATCACCATCGGTATCCTGCTGGGTCACTTCTATCCTGAGACCGGTGTGGCACTCAAGCCACTGGGTGACGGGTTCGTGAAGCTGATCAAGATGGTCATCGCCCCCATCATCTTCTGCACCGTGGTCAGCGGCATTGCGGGTATGCAGAACATGAAGTCGGTTGGCAAGACCGGCGGCTACGCGCTGTTGTACTTCGAAATTGTCTCCACCATCGCACTGATCATTGGCCTGGTTGTGGTCAACGTGGTCAAGCCGGGTGCAGGCATGCACATTGACGTGTCGACCCTGAACGCCAGCAGCATCGCGGCCTATGCCGCAGCGGGCGCGCAGCAGACCACCGTTGGTTTCCTGCTCAACATCATTCCAAACACCGTCGTCGGTGCCTTCGCCAACGGCGACATCCTGCAAGTGCTGATGTTCTCGGTGATCTTCGGTTTCGCCCTGCATCGCCTGGGCGCTTATGGCAAGCCACTGCTGGACCTGATCGACCGCTTCGCCCATGTGATGTTCAACATCATCAACATGATCATGAAGCTGGCACCGGTCGGCGCGTTCGGTGCCATGGCCTTCACGATCGGCCAGTACGGCGTGGGCTCGCTGGTGCAACTGGGCCAGTTGATGGTCTGCTTCTACATCACCTGTGTGGTGTTCATTCTGGTGGTGCTTGGCGGTATCGCCCGTGCCCACGGCTTCAGCGTGGTCAAACTGATCCGCTACATCCGTGAGGAACTGATGATCGTGCTGGGTACTTCGTCTTCCGAGTCGGCCCTGCCACGCATGCTGATCAAGATGGAGCGCCTGGGTGCGAAGAAGTCGGTTGTCGGTCTGGTGATCCCAACCGGTTACTCGTTCAACCTCGACGGTACTTCGATCTACCTGACCATGGCTGCCGTGTTCATTGCTCAGGCCACCGACACCACCATGGACATCACGCACCAGATCACCCTGTTGCTGGTGCTGCTGGTTGCCTCTAAAGGTGCTGCTGGCGTGACCGGTAGCGGCTTCATCGTTCTGGCCGCTACCCTGTCGGCCGTTGGTCACCTGCCGGTTGCCGGTCTGGCGCTGATCCTGGGTATTGACCGCTTCATGTCCGAAGCCCGTGCCCTGACCAACCTGATTGGCAACGCCGTGGCGACAGTGGTGGTGGCCAAGTGGGTCAACGAACTGGACGAAGACAAGCTGCAGGCCGAGTTGGCCTCTGGTGGCACGTCGATCATCGACACCCGTCCAGTCGATGACCTGGGTGTGGCTGAAGGCGCTGCCCGCTAAGCATTCTGGGGTGTGCTTATCGCCGGCAAGGTCGGCTCCTCATGCAGGAGCCAGCCTTGCCGGCGATGTCGTTTATTCCACCCGTGTTTCGCCACTGAACACCAAGGTCTGCCGACAGCGTCTGCACAGGTAGCGCCGCCCTTGGCGTACCAGGCCATGGCGCTGGGCAGAGAAGGGGAAGTCGCTACCTGCACAGGGGCAGCGGTAGATGTAGCGGGTCATGCTGCGGCGCTTTATCGCGTAGTTGTGACAGCGATTCGGTGGCAGTTCGTAAACACCGCGCATGATCAACTGCCACTCTTCGCCATGGGGCTGAATGCTGCCACCGAACAGTTGGTGGGCAACCAGGTGGGCCACTTCGTGGGCGACAGTCTGTTTCAGGAAGTCTTCACGGTTTTCCATGTACAGCTGCAGGTTGAAGCGCAGCAGGTTCTCGTGCAGATGTGCCACGCCAGCCTTCTGCCCACGTAGCTTGAAACTGACTTCTGGGCGCTGGAAGGGGCGTTTGAAAAAGGCTTCAGCCTGCTGGAAACAAATTTCGACGCGGGATTTGAGTTGCTCGGGCATATCGGGGAACACTCCTGACCGGCGATTATGCCGCAACCTGAGCATTACTGCCGAGACCGCCGGTCCATGCACGGCATCAGGCCGCCTTGCGGCGGCCTGAGGTTTGTTGCACCTATGTTGCTGTGTTTCTAAGTCTCTAGTTGGTATAGACGGGGCCCACGCCCAGTCCCCAGACGATTACCGTGAAGGCCATGATGGCTACCAGCACCACCAGTCCCACCGCCAACACTGAACTCGAAAACAGGAAGCCTTCGTCCGAGGGTATGTTCATGAAGGTCGGCAGGCCTACATAGAGCAGGTAGACCGTGTAGCAGATGGCTGCCGTACCGACAATCATCCCCAGCCACAGGTGTGGGTAAAGCGCCGCCAGACCACCGACGAACAGTGGGGTGGCGGTGTAGGTTGCAAACGCGATGCATTGCGCCAGGCTGGGGTTGGCATCATAGGTGCGGGCCATCCAGTGGATGAACGCGCCCATGACGGCAACACCGCCAAGCATGGCCAGGTACGACATGATGCTCATCCAGAGCGCGCTTTCCATGGTCAGCATGACGGGCGCACGCTCGCCGATGACCCAGCCTACCTGGGTAGTGCCGATAAATGCCGATATGGCGGGAATGGCCGCCAGTATCAACGTGTGGGTCAAGTACATGTGGCTGATGCTTTCCTCTTCGCCACGAATCTCTCGCCATTCCTGATCGGGATGGGTAAACAGCCCCAGAACGTGATGGATCATGCCAGTCACTCCTTTCGTTGTTGCCATCGCCCCCCAGAGGAGCGCTTGCTGGCCCGAGGTTCGGGCCATACGACCAGGTCACATACACGGTGGCCCTATGTCGCAGTATAGGAAGGAGTTCGCTGCATAAAACCGGGTTTTTTAGAGCAAATTGCGCTGTCAGGCGACGGGTTAATCACGATGCAGTCTTTATCGGATTGGCCTACGCCGCCAGTCGGTTTATGCGTAAAATAGTCGGCTTTTGTCATACCTCGCGGATTCCAAGCGCTATGGGCACCCTTTCGGTCAATCAGAACAAACTGCAAAAACGCCTTCGCCGCCTCGCGGGTGAGGCTGTCACCGACTTCAACATGATCGAAGACGGTGACAAGGTCATGGTCTGCCTGTCGGGCGGCAAAGACAGCTACACCATGCTCGATGTTCTGCTGCACCTGCAGAAGGTGGCACCGATCAAGTTCGAGATCGTTGCGGTGAACATGGATCAGAAACAACCGGGGTTCCCCGAGGACGTACTGCCGGCCTACCTCAAGACTTTGGGTATCGAGTACCACATTGTCGAGAAGGACACTTACTCGGTGGTCAAGGAATTGATCCCGGAAGGCAAGACCACCTGCTCGCTGTGCTCGCGCCTGCGTCGTGGCACCCTGTACACCTTCGCTGACGAAATCGGCGCGACCAAGATGGCCTTGGGTCATCACCGTGATGACATTGTCGAGACATTCTTCCTCAACATGTTCTTCAATGGCACGCTCAAGGCCATGCCGCCAAAACTGCTGGCCGACGATGGCCGCAACGTGGTCATCCGGCCGTTGGCCTACTGCAGCGAGAAGGACATTCAGGCCTACTCGGACATGAAAGAATTCCCGATCATCCCGTGCAACCTCTGTGGTTCACAGGAAAACCTGCAGCGTCAGGTCGTCAAGGACATGCTTCAGGAGTGGGAACGCAAGTCGCCGGGGCGTACCGAGAGTATCTTCCGTGGCCTGCAGAACGTGGTGCCGTCACAACTGGCCGACCGCAACCTGTTCGATTTCGTCAATCTGCGCATCGACGACACCGCGACGCCGCGCTTCCTCGACGTGCTGAACATCTGACGAACCACTCGGCAAGGAACCGCCATGCGTGATTATCAATGGCTGCATGAGTACTGCCTGAACCGATTCGGCTCTGCCGCTGCGCTGGAGGCGTATCTGCCGGTGCCGCGCACCCCGGCGCAGTTGCGTGCGATCAGTGACGACCGTTATCTGTCGACCCTGGCCCTGCGCGTGTTTCGCGCCGGGCTCAAGCACAGCCTGGTGGATGCCAAGTGGCCGGCGTTTGAGCAGGTATTCTTCGGCTTCGACCCGGAAAAGGTCGTGCTGATGGGCGCTGAGCATCTGGAACGGTTGATGCAGGACACCCGCATCATCCGTCACCTGGGCAAGCTCAAGAGCGTGCCTCGCAATGCGCAGATGGTGCTGGATGTGGCAAAGGAGAGGGGTAGCTTTGGCGCCTTGATCGCCGACTGGCCAGTGACTGACATCGTCGGTTTGTGGAAGTACCTGGCCAAGCATGGCAACCAGCTTGGTGGCTTGTCGGCACCTCGTTTTCTGCGCATGGTCGGCAAGGAATTATCCGCTTAGGTAATTTGATGTTGACTACAGCCTGTCGATAACCGTCCTCGCTCAATCCTCCCTCCTTTAATGTCAACATTCTGCGAAAAATCACAAATCAACATCGGTTATTAGGCTACTCATAGCGAATGTTGATTTCATCCTGAAGAAATTAGACGGCCCTAGACCGCTTGTTGACAGCTTTTGGGCTTCGTGTTTAATTGACTGAAGTGGTAGACCCAGCGAAGGTCTATCCGGTCTATCGACTAGTTCATAATCGCTTTAAGACAACCCGACTCAGGTCGGGCCTTAACCGAATGATCAGCGTTGACTTTGATGCTCCATTTATCAAGGTGCCGCTGATATGTCCTGCGCGAAACAAATTCCATATCTCCCTGCTCACCGTGCTTTAGAATTATCGGTTTTCAGGCTTATTTCGCCCTCTATTAGTACAACACCCAAGAATCGTACAGGTGCACCGCTCTCTGATGCAGAGAGCAAGGTGCGTCTATGAAGGTTCGGGAATTCAAGGATTTTCAAGGGCGCCCGTCAGCTTTAATTTTCGATAAGGGAAAGCCTGTTTTCTTAGCTAATTATTGGATGGCTAATTTTAAGCCCGGCTTGGCGCCAAAGTCACGGGTTTTGCTCGCCTATGATTTAAGTATAGTGATGTTGCACTTTAAAATGATCAATACAGATATAGAAAGCAGATTCACTAATGGGAAATATTTTACAGCTGGTGAAATCGTTCGACTCAGAAACTGCTTAGAAGAATACAAGCAGACAGTTGAGATGCGAGCTGGCGGCGTTGGAATACTCGTGCCAAGAATGGCATGCAGTTCTGCCTTTATTAGGCGCTGTCGTGCAGCGAGGGAGTTTCTAGAAGCTGCTGCGGAGGAAATTTGTCGTTCGTCATGTCAGGATGAAAACGGGCTCAGAAACTTTAAGTTGATTTTAAGAAAGCATCTTCCATGCAAGCAAAAAAATGATGGGCCGTCGATGGTGGAACCACTTTCAGAAAGTGAATTTTCTGAGATGGATACGGTGTTAAAAGACCAAGTGAAGCTTGGTAAAAGAGCTAAGCTATTAATTCATCGTGACTTGGTTGTCTTTCATCTCCTAAGGGAGCTTGGTATTCGGAACAGTGAACTACTTGGAATAATGACTGATGGCTTTGCCCGCACGGCAGCAGGTTACATGACCGTGCATATTTGTAGAAATAAAGACCTGGCCTCCGACCCCCGGACTAGTCCAGCTACCGTAAAGACGCTAGAAAGGACGTTAAAAATATCGGATAACCTATGGACACTGATTGAGAGATACATTGTAGAAAGGAAAAAACTCTCAAAAGCAAAGAAGCACAAATTTTTAATCGTCACGTTTGATGGCGCGCCATTGTCGAACGATGCGGTAGGATCTTTATTTACAAAACTTAGAAAACACATCGGGCGACCGTTGAGTCCTCATACGCTTAGGCACTCCTGGGCTTGCAATTTCATACTCACCGAGTTCGAGAAAGCGTCGACGCTTACAAGCAGAGAAAAAGAAAGAACGATAGCATCTGCTCTGAGCGTGCTTCGCGCTCATATGGGGTGGACGTTGAGCTCCTCTATGCCAGATCACTACGCTCGTTACGCTTTTCAAAAAATTGGCAATGATAGGCTTATATCCGAAGAGCAGCTCTTGCATGCAAGCCTTGCCAGTAGGAGCGAACATGAGAAAGACTAAAAGCCATCATGAACTTGTCGTGGACTTCACTGAGCTAAGAGCTTATCACCATAAGACAAAACTTGAGTGTGTCGTGGGGGAACGCTTCTCTCTGAATCATGAATCATTGAAGTGTGAAGCATCTATAAATTTTAATGAAATGAAAGGGGTGTTCAGTGTTGAAATAATTGAGGCGCTTCGATTGGAGTTTGCATCATGCATTTCTCAAGGGTACGCCTTATCCACGATTGTCACGTATATCAAAAAAACTGATGAGCTCGTACGACTGGTTAAAAGGTCAGATGCTGCCATGTCGGGTGCAGTTGACTCATTGTGCGCGCATCCTCAGCTTTGGAAAGAGTTTTGGGGTTGGATAAGTAGAAATAGGAACTATAAGACTTTTATAGTTAGATGGAATGGAGATGGCGGTTTGCTGTGGGGCGATCAGTACGGCCTGCTAGTCCATGCTCTACCCTCACAGTCCAATAAGAAAAATATGGCACGCTCTGCAGATCCTTATGCGGGGGCACTCACAGAATCTGAGGTTCGCGATGTTACTTTTGCGGTTTGCAAAGCCTACGAGCAAGGTTTGATTCATATTGAACATTTGGCAGTCTTTTTTTTCGCGTTACTGCTCGGCTATCGGCAAAGCCAAATACTGAATCTGAAAGCTGAAGACCTAAGATATAACGATGAGATTAAATCGTGGCAATTGCGAGTAGAGATGATAAAGCAAAAGAGCAAAAGCGCTCCTGTATATGTGACTGTTCGTCTTCCTGTTCTTATTAATACTTTGCTTGATTGTCTTGTGCCACTTTGTAAGCGGCGGAAAAAAACCTACTTGATTCATCGCTCGACAACTGTAGCTGGATATCTTATACCTGAAGAGCTTGTTGAAGAGCTCCCTGATAAAAAGTGCTTAGGTAATACCATTTTCGATAGAATACAAAAGGTCGTATATTCTCTAGGGGTGAGAACCGCGAGAGTGGACGGTGGTCTTGTTAATCTGAATTTTATAAGGTTTAAACATACGCTACTAACAAGGGCAGCTGTGAACGGTGCCACGGCACATGAGCTTATGTATCTCGGCATGCATAATGACTTGACCTCGGCTCGCTCCTACATAGATTCAATCCCTGCAGCACAGGCCAGAATTAGAGAAGAGCTTGGACCAGCCTTCTCGTCGATTGCTCAAGCGTTCTTGGGACAGGTATACGAGGGAGGCTACGAGAAAGCTATTTTAGAGATGCCTGATTCTATAAAACGGCACTATGGCATTGCGCAGGCGAAACCTATTGGCGTATGTGGTAGTTCTATAAATTGTACAGATCACGCACCCATTGCTTGTCTTCTCTGTCCGAAGTTTCAGCCGTTTCGTGACGCACCATTTGGTGAGTATAGAAATTACCTTATTGCAGAGTGCGAGAGCCAGTCGTCATACCAAGTGAAAGAAAAAATTGAGGAGTACATTCAGGCCTGCGATATGTGGGTTGCTAGGTTAGCTTAAAGGTGAGGTGGGAAGTGAACTCAAACAATCCCGAAAAAAACTTCCAGAAATTCCTTGATGCTTTGGTTCCAATATTTTCAGATTACTTGCTGGTAGGGGATAGTATCGACCTCGCGATTCGCTACAAGATTCCACCGCGTATGATGGAAAAAGGTTCCACAGCTGCTCATGCCTATGCCTTGCCGCCGAGTTTTCCACTAGATACTCCGGCTTTGATGGATGCTAGCGTCAATGATCAGTGGGTTCTATTCTCCAAGCTGGCTAATTTAAGTCGCTCGCTAGTTGGAAATAAATCGTCTAAAGACGTCGGTACGGCTATATATTATCTGCTGAAAGCGCTGCCGAAATTCAAAATGCCATGGGAGATCGTGAACTCAGACTTTCTTCGAGCTTCAAATCAAGATGGTCTGATGCCATCGCAGCGATTTCGTATGGGCGCGGGATTGAGCTATCTTGGTAAGCTTTACAATAAATACGGGCTATCATCTCAACGTATAAAATACACAAGGAATCCTCATGCTAGGCCCGAGCGCTCCTCAAAACCACTTCTCCCAGATCTAGAGTCCTGCCGCTTACTAGCCGAGGGGTTCAAGAGTCCTAAAAATACTTTTGAAACACTTGTCACCTCAGCTTTTGCGCTGCTTAATTATGCCCCATCTAGGGCGTCCGAAATCGTTACGCTTGATGTTAACTGGCTCTTCGCATTTAAGGGTGTAGAAAAAATCTGACCGGCTGGAAAAGGAGTCGAGGATCTTAGAAAATGTAAGCTC
>NZ_MBPN01000105.1 GCF_001695625.1 Pseudomonas defluvii | reverse complement strand
CAGCCGGGGTGAAACCGGCAAAGCGGGCGGCCAGGTCGAAAAAAGGACCGGCATCATAACCCACTCTGCGCAGTTTCCCTGCCTCGACTGTCAGCGTGCCTTGAGCTTGCGATCAATGGCGTCCATCAACTGCACGCCAATCCGGGTACCGAAGGCGTTATCGATTTCGCGGATGCAGGTCGGGCTGGTGACGTTGATTTCGGTCAGGTGTTCGCCAATCACGTCCAGGCCGACAAACAGCAGGCCTTTCTCGCGCAGGGTTGGGCCGACCTGTGCGGCGATCCAGCGGTCGCGCTCGGTCAACTCGCGGGCTTCGCCACGTCCGCCGGCAGCCAGATTGCCGCGTGTTTCACCGCTGGCCGGAATCCGTGCCAGGCAGTAGGGCACTGGCTCGCCGTCGATCATCAGGATGCGCTTGTCGCCATCCTTGATGGCCGGCAGGTAGGCTTGCGCCATGATCTGCTGGGTGCCATGGGCCGTCAGTGTTTCAAGGATCACCGACAGGTTGGGGTCGCCCACGCGGTGGCGGAAAATCGACGCACCGCCCATGCCGTCCAGCGGCTTGAGGATGACGTCACCGTGCTCGGTGGCAAAGTCGCGCAGGATATCCGGGCGGCGGCTGACCACGGTCGCCGGCGTGCAGTGCGGGAACAGGGTGGCGAACAGCTTTTCGTTGCAGTCACGCAGGCTCTGTGGGCGGTTGACCACCAGCACGCCCGCGGCCTCGGCCTGCTCCAGCAGGTAGGTGCTGTAGACGAACTCCATGTCGAAGGGCGGATCCTTGCGCATCAGGATGACGTCCAGGTCGCTCAGGGCGCCGTCGGTTTCCGCTTCCAGGTCGAACCAATGCTCGGGGTCGGCAAACACGCGCAGTGGGCGCATCCGTGCCCGGGCCTGGCCCTCGCGTTGGTAAAGATCCTGCTGCTCCATGTAGAACAGCGACCAGCCGCGTTCCTGGGCGGCCAGCAGCATGGCCAGCGAGCTGTCCTTCTTGTAGGAGATGCGCGCAATGGGGTCCATGACAATCCCGAGGCGAACGCTCATGGGGTATATCCTCTCGGCGGCAGCGGGCCGCAGTGGCTCAAATGAAAAGTGGCGTCAGGGTGGCGCCGGCGACGCTGGCGGTCAAGCGGAAAACGCATCGTGGGCGACCCCGGCGCAGGCCGATGGAATGCACCTTGAGAGTGTGCTAAAAAGGCCTGGCATGTGGCCTGCACGGCCCTTCCAGGCGATGGTAGAGCAATTATGGGACAGCCCGAAGCGGCATTGAAGGTGATGGTCATCGACGACTCGAAGACGATTCGTCGTACCGCGCAGATGTTGCTCGGCGAAGCCGGTTGCACCGTCATTACCGCCACTGACGGTTTTGACGCCCTGGCCAAGATTGTCGACCACCATCCCGATATCATTTTCGTCGATGTGTTGATGCCGCGCCTGGACGGTTACCAGACCTGCGCAGTGATCAAACACAACAGTATGTTCAAGGATACGCCGGTGGTCATGCTGTCATCCCGTGATGGGCTGTTCGACAAGGCCCGCGGCCGGGTTGTCGGCTCTGATCAGTTTTTGACCAAGCCTTTCAGCAAGGAAGAACTGCTGGACGCGATCAAGGCGCATGTGCCGGGTTTCGCCGCAGAAGCACAACACGCACCCTGATGCTGCGCACCTGGCGCGGCATCCTTTCCTTCGATGGGGAATAGCATGGCCCGAGTTCTGATCGTCGATGATTCGCCGACTGAAATGTACAAACTGACCGGAATGCTCGAAAAACACGGGCATCAGGTGCTCAAGGCTGAAAATGGCGCCGACGGTGTGGCGCTGGCGCGCCAGGAAAAACCCGACGCGGTACTGATGGACATCGTCATGCCAGGCATGAACGGCTTCCAGGCGACCCGCCAACTGAGCAAGGACCCTGAGACCAGTGGTATCCCGGTGATTATCGTGACCACCAAGGACCAGGAAACCGACAAGGTCTGGGGCACGCGTCAGGGCGCCCGCGACTACCTGACCAAACCGGTGGATGAGCAGACCCTGATCAAGACCCTCGACGGCGTACTCAAGGGTTGACCACCCGGCCCAAGGGCGAGTCGCTGACGGCATTTGAACTGCTGTTGGACATCGACCGCCGCTGCCGCCTGTTGGCGGCCGACCTGCCGTTACAGGAGACCCGCCTGCAGAGTTGGAGCGGGATCGGCTTTCGTATTGCTGAACAGTGGTTTGTCGCGCCGATGCAGGAAGTTGCCGAAGTGCTGCAGGAGCCTCGCCTCAGCCGTATCCCCGGGGTCAAGCCCTGGGTGCTTGGCGTCGCTAACCTGCGTGGGCGGTTGTTGCCGGTGATGGACCTGTGTGGGTATTTCGGCCTGGCCCAGAGCGGTTTGCGCAAACAGCGCCGCGTACTGGTGCTGGATCACCAGGAAGTGTTTGCCGGGCTGCTGGTCGATGAAGTTGCCGGTCTGCAGCACTTTCCGTTGCGCAGCCTGGACCTCTCCGTGCCGTCGCCGCTGTTGGCCGGGGCAGGGCCCTTTGTCCAGGGCCACTTTCAACGTGAGCGTTGCTGGGGAATCTTCAGTCCATTTGCCCTGTCGCAGGCAACGGGCTTTCTCGATGTGGCGCTGTAAAGGAATGTCGAACCCGTGACCAAGACCTTTCCCTCGGTACAAGGCTCTCGCAGCAGCGCGCAGATTGCCGTGCTGTTTATCGTGCTGATCCTGTCGATCATCCTGTTGTTCGCCAATTTCGCCTACCTCAATACCCAGGCCAATTACGACAAGCAGTACATCGGGCATGCCGGCGAGTTGCGCGTGTTGTCCCAGCGTATTGCCAAGAACGCCACTGAAGCGGCTGCGGGCAAGGCGCGGGCCTTCAAGTTGTTGAGTGATGCACGCAATGACTTTGAGCAGCGTTGGGGCTATTTGAAGAAGGGCGATCACGCCACTGGCCTGCCCTCCGCTCCGCCTGCCGTGCGCAGCGAAATGGAGGCCGTGCTGAGTGACTGGGAAAACCTGCGCAAATACACCGATACGATCCTGGCCAGTGAGCAGACCGTATTGTCGCTGCACCAGGTGGCGGCAACCCTGTCCGAGACGGTTCCGCAGTTGCAGGTCGAATACGAGAAGGTCGTGGAGATCCTCCTCAAGAACGGCGCCCCGGCCAGCCAGGTTGCGGTAGCCCAGCGCCAGGCGCTGTTGGCCGAACGCATTCTCGGCTCGGTCAATACAGTGCTGGCCGGCGATGACACCTCCGTTCAGGCCGCGGATGCCTTTGGGCGCGATGCGACGCGCTTTGGTCAGGTCCTTGAGGGCATGCTGGCGGGCAACCCGTCGATTCAACTGACCCGTGTTCAAGACCCCGATGCCCGTGCTCGCCTGACTGAAATCGCTGAACTGTTCCAGTTCGTCGCGGGCTCCGTGGACGAAATTCTCGAGACGTCCCCCGAGTTGTTCCGGGTGCGTGAAGCGGCCAGCAACATTTTCAACCTGTCGCAGACCTTGCTCGATGAGGCCTCGCGTCTGGCCAATGGCTTCGAGAACCTGGCCGCAGGGCGCACGCTGGACACCGTTGGCGGCTACGCGCTGGGTTTGCTGGCACTGGCCTCGATCATTCTGATCGGCCTGGTGATGGTGCGTGAAACCCATCGCCAACTGCATGAAACGGCAGAAAAAAATGAGCGCAACCAGCAGGCAATCATGCGCCTGTTGGATGAAATCGAAGACCTGGCCGACGGCGACCTGACCGTCACTGCCTCGGTCACCGAGGACTTTACCGGAGCGATTGCCGACTCGATCAATTACTCGATCGACCAGCTTCGCGACCTGGTGGCGACGATCAACCAAAGTGCCGAGGAAGTTGCCAGCGCGGTGCAGGATACTCAGACCACAGCCCGTCAGTTGGCCAAGGCGTCCGAGCACCAGGCTCAGCAGATCAGTGATGCGTCGATGGCCGTCGGTGACATGGCTGAGTCGATCGATCGGGTTTCGACCCACGCCTATGAGTCGGCCAAAGTGGCTGAGCGAGCGGTGGCGATTGCCAACAAGGGCAACGAGGTGGTTCACAACACCATCCACGGCATGGACAACATCCGTGAGCAGATTCAGGACACCGCCAAGCGCATCAAGCGCCTTGGCGAGTCTTCTCAGGAAATCGGCGATATCGTCAGCCTGATCGATGACATTGCCGATCAGACCAACATTCTTGCGCTCAACGCTGCGATTCAGGCGTCCATGGCCGGTGAGGCTGGACGTGGTTTCGCCGTGGTCGCTGATGAAGTGCAGCGCTTGGCTGAGCGTTCGTCTTCGGCGACACGGCAAATCGAGGCGCTGGTGCGAGCGATTCAGGCCGATACCAACGAAGCCGTGATTTCCATGGAGCAGACCACCGCCGAGGTGGTCCGTGGTGCGCGCCTGGCCCAGGATGCCGGGGTGGCCCTGGCAGAAATCGAAGGGGTGTCGCAGACCTTGGCCGAGCTGATTCTGAGCATCTCCGATGCCGCCCAGCTGCAAACGTCTTCGGCTGGGCAGATCTCCCATACCATGGCGGTGATTCAGCAGATCACCTCGCAAACCTCGTCCGGCTCGACCGCGACGGCCGAGAGCATTGGCAATCTGGCCCGTATGGCCAGTGAAATGCGGCGTTCGGTGTCGGGTTTTACCTTACCGCCGGCTCGCTGACCCTGACTACTGGAGGGCTTATGGTTGATCGTCACGCTACTGTTGCCCTGGTCTGGGTCAATGCCGCCATTGCCGAGTGCCTGGGTGCTGCGCGCAAGGCGCTGGAGCATTTTGCCGCTGAACCGGGGGATATCGAGGTACTGGCCGACGTTGTCGAGCCGATACATCAGGTTGTGGGTTGTTTGCAGATGCTCGAATTGCAGGGGGCTGTGCTGCTGGCCGAGGAGGTGGAGCAACTAAGCTTGGCCTTGCAGCAACGGCGCGTGGCTGCCCGTGGTGAAGCGCTGGGCGCCTTGTTCCGGGGGCTGGATCAGTTACCCCTGTACCTGGAGCGTCTGCGTGCTGCCGGGCGTGACCTTCCGTTGGTGCTCCTGCCGCTGCTCAACCCATTGCGTACGGCTCGCGGTGCCGAGCCACTGCTGCAACCCCCGTTGAATGATGTGCCGCCGAGCGAGCCTGACGTTGCCCAGGGGCAAGGCAACCTGGAGTTGTCCCTGAGTGGGCTGCGCGACCGCTTGCAGGTCGGCTCGGACCGTGATGCCTTGCGCTCGGTGGTCGCCGCTGTCTGTGAAGACTTGCGATGGGCCAAGGAGCGCCTGGACCTCTTTGTGCGCGGCGACCGTCAGCAGGTCGATGAGCTGGAGGCGCTGCTGGCGCCCTTGCGACAGACGGCCGATACCCTCGCGGTGCTTGGTTTTGGCCAGCCGCGCCGGGTCATCATCGATCAGGTTTCGGTCTTGCAGGGGCTGGCACGCGGGCAGCGCGCCCCGGACGATGCCGTATTGATGGATGTGGCGGGTGCGTTGCTGTATGTCGAGGCGACGCTGGCCGGCATGGTCGGTTCGATTGATTCGCCTGGGCAGGCCCAGCCGCCGGGTGCCGATCTGGCTGAAGTACGCCAAGTGGTCTTTGATGAATCTCATGGGGTGCTGCAGCAAGCCAAGGAACTGATCGCCGATGCCTTGGAGGGCGGTTGGGAGCGCCAGCGCCTGGAGCCATTGCCAGGGCTCTTCACGCAAGTTCGTGGTGCCCTGGCGATGCTCATGCTGCCGCGTGCGTCGCGCTTGTTGCGCTACTGTGGCGACTATGTCGAAAGCCGCTTGCTCGGCAGTGAGCAACTGCCGGATGCCAGTACCCTGGAGCCTTTCGCCGACGCCATCTGCAACCTTGAATGTTACCTGCAGTACCTGAGCGCTGATCCTCAGGCGCAGGTCGAGCGCTTCCTTGAGCAGGCTGAGCGTAGTTTCACGGTGCTGGGGTATGTGCTCGAGTCACCGCGTGTCGAGATGTCGGCACCGGTCGAGGCAGACGTCGCGACAATCGATGACGAGCTTCGCGAGGTGTTTCTCGAAGAGGCCGAGGATGTTCTTCAGCACTTGAATGAGCAGTGGGTCCAGTGGCGCAGTGATACGCGCCTGCGACCGGTGTTGGTCGAGCTGCGTCGAGGCTTTCATACCCTCAAGGGTAGCGGGCGGATGGTGCATGCAATGGTCGTGGCTGAACTGGCGTGGTCGGCAGAACATCTGCTTAACCGCATGCTCGAAGGCCGTGTGGCGCCGGGGGAGCCGGTACTGGCAAGCCTGGAGCAGGCGTTGGCGCTGTTTCCAGCGTTACTGGCCGAATACGCCGAAGGCCGGCCACTGATGAACGAGACGGTGGAGCAGTTATCACTGCACTTGCATGCCTTGGCCATGAACGATGTACCGCAGACCGACAACGCCGAGGCCATTGACCCGCAGTTGCTGGAGATCTTCCGCAATGAAGCGCAGGCCCATTTGGCCAGCCTTGATGCGTTCCTGCAGAGTGCCGATGAGCAACTGCCGCTGCCGGTCAGTGACGACCTGCAACGGGCCCTGCATACCCTCAAAGGCAGCGCGGCAATGGCGGGGGTGGTGCCGATTGCTGAGCTGGCGGCTGCCCTTGACCTGCTCGTACGTGAGTACAAGGCTCATCAATTGGGTGTTGATCTGGACGAGATCTACCTGCTGCAAACCGCTGATGCCTTGTTGCACCGGGGCCTGGAGCAGCTCGACAGCACACCGTTGGCACCGATCATGGGTGCCGAGCTGCTGATCGAACAGGTAGATCAGGCGGTGAAGACCCGTTTGCGGGCCTTGCTGGAGGCGCCTAGTGCAGGCCTGCGGGTCAAGCGTGACCCACAGTTGATTGCCAGCTTCCTGGCGCAGGGCATGGACATTCTGCTTGATGCCGAGTCGTTGCTGCTGCGTTGGCAGGAACACCCCGAGCAGCGTCAGGAACTGAGCGCCCTGCTCGACGAATTGACCACGCTGGGGCAGAGCGCACACCTGGCGGACCTCTGGCAGGTGGATGAGCTCTGCGAGGCCTTGCTCGATCTCTACGGCGCTGTTGAGGAAAGCAGTGTTGTGGTCAGCCCGCGTTTCTTCGAGGAGGCGCAGCATGCCCATGAGGCGCTGATCGGCATGCTCGACCAGATCGCTGCGGGCCAGGAAGTTCAGGCCAGCCCTGAGCACCTGCACGCCTTGCGTGAACTGTTGGAGGAGGGGCTGGACCCTGCCGCCATGGGCCTGGTTCGTAGCGCCGGCGGGCAGTCGCAGGTGCATGAGTTGGGCGAGGCGACGGCGGCCCTGGCCGAGCAGTTACCCGACGAAACGCTGGTGCAACTGTTCCTCGAAGAGGCCGTGGATATTCTCGAGGGGGCTGATCAAACCCTGGCACGCTGGCGTGTCGAGCCTGAAAACAGCGCCGCGCTGTCATCGCTGCAACGCGATTGGCATACCCTCAACGGTGGCGCCCAGATGGCTGGCGTCAGTGCCGTAGCCGAACTGGCCCAGGCACTGGAAAGCTTCTATGAGGGCCTGGTGGATCGGCGTTTCAATGCATCGCCAGCGCTGTTTGAACTGCTGCTCGACAGTCACGCATTGTTGGCCCGGATGCTCGACCAGTTACAACAGGGCCAGATGCCGTTATCGGCGCTTGACGCGCTCACGGCATTGCGTGAGTTCCGTCAGGAGGACGCCGGGCCTGCGCCGGTTCAGCCGGTGACACAGAAGCCGGCAGAAGAGGGCGACAAGGAGCTGCTGGAGATTTTCCTGGAGGAAGGTTTCGATATCGTCGAAAGCTCTGGGGCAGCCTTGTTGCGCTGGCAGGCTGAGCCACGCAATACGCTGGAAGTGGAGAACCTGTTACGCGATCTGCACACCCTGAAAGGGGGCGCGCGGATGGTCGAGATCGCACCGATTGGCGACCTCGCCCATGAACTGGAGTTTCTGTTTGAGCAGTTGGCCGCCGGTCATCTTCAGCCCAGTGCGGCGCTGTTCAGCCTGCTGCAGAATTGCCATGACCGCCTGGCACACATGCTCGATGCCGTGCGCCTGCAGCAACCGCTGCCTGCCCCCACCGCACTGATCGACTACATCCGTAATTTCACCAGTGCTGCGGTCAGCGAAAGCCAACCACAAAGCGACAGCGTGGTAGCCGAGGCGCCTGCCCCGACGCCTGAACGACCGGCGGCCGACCAGGTGAAAGTGGCTGCTGAGCTGCTCGACGACCTGGGCAACCTCGCCGGTGAGAATTCAATCATTCGCGGGCGTATCGAGCAGCAGGTGAATGATGCGCAAACGGCCCTGGGTGAAATGGAAACCACGCTGGAGCGGATGCGTGACCTGTTGCGTCGGCTCGACAGCGAAACCCAGGGCCGCGCGCTCGGTGCGCAGCCGAGCGAAGGTGAGCCGCTGGGTTATGAAGAGTTCGACCCGCTGGAAATGGACCGTCACTCGCAATTGCAGCAGTTGTCCCGTGCGTTGTTTGAGTCGGCTTCGGACCTGCTCGACCTGAAAGAGACCTTGAGTATCCGCGCCCAAGAGGCGCAGACCCTGTTGCAGCAGCAGGCACGGGTGAATACCGACCTGCAGGAAGGTCTGATGAGCACCCGCATGGTGCCGTTCGAGCGCATGGTACCGCGCCTGCAGCGGGTGGTTCGCCAGGTCGCCAGCGAGTTGGGCAAACAGGTCGAGCTAGTGGTCGGCAATGCCGAAGGCGAGTTGGATCGCAGTGTGCTTGAGCGCATGGTCGCACCGTTGGAACACATGCTGCGCAACGCAGTCGACCATGGCCTGGAGCCCCGGGAGGTGCGCCTTGCCGCGGGCAAGCCGGAGCAAGGGCTGATTGCCTTGAACCTGCTGCATGAAGGTGCCGATATCGTCATCGAGATGTCGGACGACGGTGCCGGTGTGTCGTTGGAGGCCGTGCGCCGCAAGGCCATCAAGCGCGGGCTGCTGGACCCGGCCGCCGAGATCAGTGATCACGAGGTCATGCAGTTCATTTTGCAGCCAGGGTTCTCCACCGCTGAAAAAATCACCCAGATCTCCGGGCGAGGGCTGGGGATGGATGTGGTGCATGAGGAGGTCAAGCAACTGGGCGGGTCGATGATCATCGACTCGATCCCGGGTAAAGGTGCGCGCTTTCTGATTCGCTTGCCGTTTACCGTGTCGGTCAACCGGGCGTTGATGGTGCACAGTAGCGATGAGCAGTATGCGATCCCGCTGAACACCATCGAGGGTATCGTCCGGGTGCCTCCGGCCGAGCTCGAAGCCTGTTACCAGCTGGATCCTCCGCGTTATGAGTACGCCGGGCACCGTTATGAACTGCACTACCTGGGGGGGCTTCTGGAGGATCTGCCGCCACCTCGCTTGCTCGGCCAGACCCTGCCCCTGCCCGTGCTGTTGGTGCATTCTCAAGAACAGCAGTTTGCGGTTCAGGTCGATGCCCTGTCCGCCAGCCGCGAGATCGTGGTCAAGAGCCTGGGGCCGCAGTTCGCTTCGGTTCAAGGGCTGTCCGGGGCGACCATCCTGGGGGATGGGCGAGTGGTGCTGATTCTCGACTTACTCGCCCAGTTGCGCGCGCAGCAGTTGCGCCCCGCCCAACAGCCAAGTGCCGAGCGTGGCTCACTGCATACGTTGGCCGAGCGTACCGTCATGCGCCCACCGCTGGTGTTGGTCGTGGATGACTCGGTGACCGTGCGCAAGGTCACTGGGCGCCTGCTTGAGCGCCACGGCATGAACGTCCTGACCGCCAAGGATGGCGTCGACGCCATGGCGTTGTTGCAGGAGCACCGCCCGGACGTGGTCTTGCTCGACATCGAAATGCCGCGCATGGATGGCTTCGAGGTCGCGACCCGGGTTCGTCAGGACCCGCGGCTCAAGGACCTGCCGATCATCATGATCACGTCGCGTACCGGGCAAAAGCACCGTGACCGGGCGATGGCCATTGGCGTGAATGAATACATGGGCAAGCCGTATCAAGAGTCGGTGCTGCTGCAGAGTATTGCCCAGTGGAGTGCGCACAATGCTTGAACAACCCGTCCGCAACGGGGGGCGTAGCAGCCTGACCGGTCTGCTATTGCCGCTGAGTGATCGCAGCCTGGTGTTGCCGAACGTCGCGGTGGCCGAGCTGATTGGCTATCGTCCTGGCATGCAGGTGTTGGAGGGTTTCGACTGGCACCTGGGGTGGATCGACTGGCGCAATCAGCGCTTGCCTCTGATCAGTTTCGAGGCCGCGTGTGGCGGCTCTACACAGGTGGGCGAGCGGGCACGGATCGTCGTGCTCAACTCGCTGGGCGACAGCCGCCTGCGTTTCATGGCGTTACTGGTGCAGGGCATCCCGCGCTCCTGCAAGCTGGACAGCCAGCTCAACTACGTTGATGTGCCGTTGGCCCCGCTGGAGTTGGCGGCCGTGCAGGTCGGTGAGTTGGTGGCGCGAGTGCCGGATCTGGTCGCCTTGGAGCGTCTACTACTAGAGGCGGGGGTGGTTTGAGGCGAATGCCTGTGTAGCATGAGCCTGCAAGAGGACCTTGGAGGGCAGCGCCACATGTACCATGGTGAACGCTTCAATGCATGGACCCACCTCGTCGGCGCGCTACTGGCCGCTGTCGGCGCGACATGGCTGATAGGGATTGCGGTACTGCAAGGCGACCCCTGGAAAATTGTCAGCCTGACGATCTACGGCTTCACCTTGCTGTTGCTGTACAGCATCTCCACGCTTTATCACAGCGTACGCGGCAAGGCCAAAACGGTCATGCGCAAGCTTGATCATCTGTCGATCTACCTGCTCATTGCGGGCAGTTACACGCCATTCTGCCTGGTCAGTTTGCGTGGCCCCTGGGGCTGGAGCCTGTTTGGCACCGTCTGGGGGCTGGCAGTGATCGGTATGCTGCAGGAAATCAAACCGCGCTCCGAGGCGCGGGTGATGTCGATCGTCATCTACGCGGTGATGGGATGGATCGTGCTGGTCGCGGTCAAGCCGCTACTGGCCAGCCTGGGCACTGCGGGGTTTGCCTGGCTGGCCGGTGGTGGGGCGTTCTACACCATCGGGATCATCTTTTTTGCCTATGACAGCCGCTTTCGCCATTGGCACGGCATTTGGCATCTGTTCGTCATCGCCGGCAGCCTGATGCATTTTGTCGCGGTGTTTTTCTACGTGCTTTAGAAATCACCCCACAGTTGTTGGGCAACGGCCAGTGCTACCACGGGTGCGGTTTCCGTGCGCAGTACCCGTGGGCCCAGGCGTGCGGCGTGGAACCCGGTGCTCTTGGCCTGTTCGACTTCCGCCTCCGAGAGGCCGCCTTCGGGGCCGATCAAGAAGGCCAGGTGCTCGGGTCTGGCGTGGCTGACCATTGGCTCGGCGACCGGATGCAGGACCAGCTTCAGCGTTTCGTCGCGTTGCTTGAGCCAGTCGGCCAGCAGCATAGGGGCATGAATGACCGGCAGGCGTGAGCGACCGCACTGTTCGCAGGCGCTGATCGCTACCTGGCGCCAATGGGCCAGGCGCTTGTCGGCGCGCTCGTCCTTGAGGCGGACTTCACAGCGCTCGCTGACAATCGGGGTGATTTCGTTGGCACCCAACTCGGTGGCCTTCTGGATTGCCCAGTCCATCCGCTCGCCGCGTGACAGGCCTTGGCCCAGATGGACGTGCAGCATCGACTCGGCTTGGCCCGGCAGGGTTTCGCTGAGCACCACGCGCACGTTTTTCTTGCCGACTTCCAGCAACTCGCCGAGGTATTCCTGGCCGCTGCCGTCAAACAGCTGTACAGCGTCGCCAGTGGCCATGCGCAGTACGCGGCCGATGTAATGGGCCTGGGCTTCAGGCAGGTCATGCTCGCCAAGGCTCAGCGGGGCATCAATGAAAAAACGGGACAGTCTCATGTCGGTCTCTGAATCAAAACGGGCGATTGGCGCATTGCTCACCCCCGAAGGCCGGTAGGGCCGGCCCCCAGGGTGTGCGCTAGCCCGGATCGCGGAAGTCAGGGTGGAAGTTACTGGGCACGGCAACGCTCAGGCTGTCACGCGTGGCGAGGTCGATGCCTTCACTGGCGACTTCGGCAAGGAAATCGATTTGTTCCGGGGTGATGACATACGGCGGCAGGAAGTACACCACGCTGCCCAGTGGGCGCAGCAGTGCGCCGCGGCTCAGCGCGTGCTCGAAGACTTTCAGGCCGCGCCGCTCCTGCCACGGGTAAGGCGTCTTGCTGGCCTTGTCCTGAACCATCTCGATGGCCAGGGTCATGCCCGTCTGGCGCACTTCGGCCACATGCGGATGATCGGCCAGGTGTGCCGTGGCGCTGGCCATGCGCTGGGCCAGGGCCTTGTTGTTCTCGATGACGTTGTCTTGCTCGAAGATATCCAGAGTCGCCAGGGCCGCCGCGCAGGCCAGCGGGTTGCCGGTATAGCTGTGCGAATGAAGGAACGCGCGCAGGGTCGGGTAATCGTCGTAGAACGCGTTGTACACCTGGTCGGTGGTCAGGCAGGCGGCCAGCGGCAGATAGCCACCGGTCAGGGCCTTGGACAAGCAGAGGAAATCTGGCCGGATGCCGGCCTGCTCGCACGCGAACATCGTTCCGGTACGGCCGAAGCCTACGGCGATCTCGTCGTGGATCAGGTGAACCCCGTAGCGGTCACAGGCTTCGCGCAACAGCTTGAGGTACACCGGATGGTACATGCGCATGCCACCGGCCCCCTGAATCAAGGGCTCGACAATGACTGCCGCGATGGTCGCATGGTGTTCGGCCAGGGTCTGTTCCATGGCCGCGAACATCGTGCGCGAATGCGCCTCCCAACTGACCCCTTCTGGGCGCAAATAGCAGTCTGGGCTTGGTACTTTGATCGTATCGAGCAACAGCGCCTTGTAGGTTTCGGTGAACAGCGGGACGTCACCGACCGACATGGCCGCGATGGTTTCGCCGTGGTAGCTGTTGCTCAGGGTGACGAAGCGCTTTTTCTCCGGCTGGCCTTGGTTCAGCCAGTAGTGAAAGCTCATTTTCAGTGCGACTTCGATGCAGGAAGACCCATTATCGGCGTAAAAACACCGATTGAGTCCGTCAGGCGTGAGCTTGACCAGGCGCTCTGAAAGTTCGATGACCGGTTGATGACTGAAACCGGCCAGAATCACGTGCTCAAGTTGATCGACCTGATCCTTGATGCGCTGGTTGATGCGTGGGTTGGCATGGCCAAACACATTCACCCACCAGGAACTGACCGCATCCAGGTAGCGTTTGCCTTCAAAATCTTCGAGCCAGACGCCTTCGCCGCGCTTGATCGGGATCAGCGGCAGTTGCTCGTGGTCTTTCATCTGGGTGCAGGGGTGCCACAGGACCTTGAGGTCACGTTGCATCCACTGTTGATTCAGGCCCATCGGCTCTCTCCTGGCGATGCGTATTCGGGTATGCGCGCAAGCCTATGCAAAGCGTTGGAGGAGAACAACCCATAGTGCGTGATCCTGCCCTGGCTCGCTGGCGAGGCCGACCATGCTGGCGTATCCTTCACGCAGCTTTCTTGGGGTGCTCACCCCCACTTTTATCTGCCTTTGATCCGGAGTTCGCCAAATGTCTGCTGGTTGGCTGCGCGCGTGCGCGTTAGTAATGATTGGGCTGTTCAGTACGGGGGCATTGGCGGCCGCCAAGCAGCCGACGGCGATTGTCGTCGGCGGTGGCCTGGCGGGCCTGACCGCTGCCTATGAATTGCAAAGCAAGGGCTGGCAGGTGACCTTGCTGGAAGCCAAACCCAGCATGGGTGGGCGTTCAGGCCTGGCCACCAGCGAGTGGATTGGCAACAGCAAGGCACAGCCGATCCTCAACAAGTACCTGGACACCTTCAAGCTCAGCACCCTGCCGGCGCCTGAGTTCGTTCGTACGCCGGGCTACCTGATCGATGGCGAATACTTCAGCGCCGCTGACCTGGCAACCAAGCAGCCGGCCACCGCCGAGGCCATCAAGCGTTATGAGAAAACCCTCGACGACCTGGCCCGTTCGATCAACGACCCGGAAAACCCGGCGGGCAATAGCACCCTGTTCGCCCTGGATCAGATGAACGTCGCCACCTGGCTGGACAAACTGCAACTGCCGACTACCGCGCGGCAGTTGATCAACCAGCAGATCCGTACCCGCTATGACGAACCATCGCGCCTGTCGCTGTTGTATTTCGCCCAGCAGAATCGAGTCTACCGTGGCGTCAACGACCGTGACCTGCGTGCCGCCCGCCTTCCTGGCGGCAGCCCGGTATTGGCCCAGGCGTTCGTCAAACAGCTGAAAACCATCAAGACCAGTTCGCCTGTCACGGCGATCAGCCAAGACAAAGACGGTGTTACCGTCAAGGTTGGCAGCGTCGGTTACCAGGCGGATTACGTGGTCCTGGCCGTGCCATTGCGGGCGTTGGCCAAGATCCAAATGACGCCGGGCCTGGACAACCTGCACCTGGCGGCGATCAAGGGCACCAACTACGGCTGGCGCGATCAGCTGATGCTGAAGTTCAAGACGCCAGTCTGGGAAAGCCGTGCGCGGATGTCCGGTGAAATCTACAGCAACACCGGCCTTGGCATGCTCTGGATCGAACCTGCGCTGAAGGGCGGTGCCAACGTAGTGATCAACCTGTCGGGTGACAACGCTCGCCTGCTTCAGGCGTTCGGCGACAAACAGATGGTCGATCAGGTGTTGATCCGCCTGCACGCGTTTTATCCACAGGCGCGAGGAGCGTTTACCGGCTATGAGGTGCGTCGTTACAGCACCGACGCGGGTACTGGCGGCTCCTACCTGGCGTTTGGTCCGGGGCAGATCAGCAAGTACTGGCGCCTGTGGGAGCGCCCTATGCAGCGCATCGCCTTCGCGGGTGAGCACACCGATGCGCTGTACCCCGGCACGCTCGAAGGTGCTCTGCGCAGCGGTCAGCGCGCGGCCAACCAGGTACAGGACCTGGCGGCGGGTAAAACCGTCGACCCGCTTAAAGCCGCAGCCGTTGGGGCTGCAGCTGCAACGGCAGGCGCCGTCGCGGCCAAGGAGAGCAAGCCAGGCTTCTTCTCGCGCCTGTTCGGTGGCGCTGACAAACCGGCAGCACCACCTGCGGTGAAGGCTGTGCAGGCTGCTCCAGCGCCGGCTCCAGTGGCTGCACCTGCCCCAGTGGCGCCGCCTGTGGCTCCTGTAGCAAAAGAGGAACCGGCCAAGGTTGCGCCCGCCAAGGCTGCCCCTGCCAAGGCTACGCCGTCGAAGAAGCCGGTAGCCAAGAAGACAGCAGCCAAGCCGGCACCGGTGAAAAAAACCGCTGCCAAGGCTGAGCCCGTGAAGAAAAAGACCACCAACACTCAGGCCAGCGCTCAGTAGCCTGATACCGGTGTAGCGGCCGGCTCGTTCAAGAGCCGGCCTTGCTGGCAATCCCCATGCCGGCCTCGTTCTGATGCCTCTCCACACCCGTTGCCATTAGCGCTAGTGCCTAGCGTTAATCTTTCCTTAATGCCAGCGTTCCACGCTAACAATCGTTTTTCTCGATATTTCAAAGCGAAATTTTCCGCTTTAATTCGATAGATAACTCGTTAGTCTTGGCAACAGTTCTTACAGGGAAATTCGGCAATGCAGTTGCGAAACTCATCTTCTCGCTATGGCTTGGTCAGTGTTCTCATGCACTGGGGCGTGGCATTGGCAGTGTTCGGCCTGTTCGGCCTGGGCCTATGGATGGTCGGCCTTGATTACTACAGCGCCTGGCGTCACACCGCGCCCGATCTGCACAAGAGTATCGGCTTGACTGTGTTGGCGATCATGTTGCTAAGGGTCATTTGGCGCTTTGTCAGCCCACCACCGCCGACGTTGGCCAGTTACAGCACATTTACCCGGGTTTCTGCCAAGGCTGGCCACAGTCTCCTCTATCTGGGCCTGTTCGCTGTTCTGATCAGTGGCTACCTGATCTCCACCGCGGATGGCGTGGGCATTCCGGTATTCGGCCTGTTTGAGGTGCCGGCATTGCTCAGCAATCTGCCTGATCAGGCGGACCTTGCCGGCGAAATCCACTTCTACGTGGCATGGGGCGTGGTGATCTTTGCCGGTTTGCATGCCCTGGCGGCGTTTAAACACCACTTTATAGACCGTGACGCGACCCTTGTCCGCATGCTGGGCCGCAAAGCTTGATGTTCAACCTAACCTGCAAAAAGGATACAGACGCATGTTGAAAAAGACTTTTGCCGCACTGGCGCTTGGTACTGCACTGCTGTCGGCTGGTCAGGCCATGGCTGCTGATTACAAAATCGACAAAGAAGGCCAGCACGCTTTCGTCGACTGGAAAATCAGCCACCTTGGCTACAGTTTCATCCATGGCACCTTCAAGGATTTTGACGGTACCTTCAGCTGGGACAGCGCCAAGCCAGAAGCCAGCAAAATTGCCGTTGACCTGAAAACCGCCAGCCTCGACAGCAACCATGCCGAGCGTGACAAGCACATCCGCAGCAAGGACTTCCTCGACGTCAGCAAATTCCCTGATGCCAAGTTCGTCTCTACCAGCGTCAAGTCGACCGGTGAAAAAACTGCTGATGTCGCGGGTGACCTGACCCTGCACGGCGTGACCAAGCCGGTAGTGTTCAAGGCAACCTTCAACGGCGAAGGCAAAGACCCATGGGGCGGCGAGCGTGCTGGCTTCAATGCCACCACTACGCTGAACCTGAACGATTTCGGCATCAAGGGCCCGGGCCCAGCTTCGCAGACCCTGGACCTGGACATCTCGCTGGA
>NZ_MBPN01000104.1 GCF_001695625.1 Pseudomonas defluvii | reverse complement strand
ATTGAGTACCTTTGTTTTACTCCTAATGGTCTTAACCCGGATTCACCCCCCAGAACCCGGGTTTTTTTTGCCTGCGATTCAGTGCTTGGCGACACGCGCCAATGGAAACAGGCGCTTGAAGTTAGCTGTAGTCTGCTCGGCAAGCCGCTCGTAGGTTTCCCCACGCAGCATGGCAACGAACTCCGCCACTTCCCGCACATACTGCGGCAGGTTTGGCTTGCCGCGGTATGGAATCGGCGCAAGGTACGGCGAGTCGGTTTCCACCAGCAGGCGATCGACCGGCACCTGGCGTGCGACATCGCGCAAGGCATCCGCATTACGGAAGGTGACGATGCCGGAAAGGGAAATGTAGAAACCCAGGTCCAACGCAGCCTTGGCCATGTCCCAGTCCTCGGTAAAGCAATGCAGCACGCCAGCCTGCGGCAATGCAGCTTCACGCAGCAGTGCCAGGGTATCGGCGCGCGCCGCACGGGTATGCACGATCACCGGCTTGCCGGTGATACGCGCGGCATCCAGGTGCAGGCGAAAAGAGTCCTGCTGCAGCTCGGCAGCTTCAGGCTCGTAGTGATAATCCAGGCCGGTCTCACCGATCGCCACGACATGGGGGTGATTCAGCTCCTGCAGCAACCAGTCCAGGGCCGGCTCGGCACCGGGTGCCAGGTCTAGTGGGTGAACCCCTACCGAACAGTCGACATCACCGTAGCGCTCAGTGACTGCCTTCACCGCTGCGGCATTCTCCGCACTGACGCCAATGCACAGAAAGTGCCCAACCCCCCTCGCCCTGGCAGCATCCAGGGCAGCATCCAGAGAGCCCTGGCAGGCGGTAAGGTCGAGACGGTCGAGGTGGCAATGGGAATCTACAAGCATGAGGTCTTTACACAGAAGTAATTGAAAAATCGGCGCTCAGCGCTGAGCCGTAAGCATCGCCCATGAGGCCAGCAAGGACTCGAGCAGCAACACGCGGTTAAGGTTGGCTTTGGCCAGCACCTTCTGGCGCTGGGCAAGAATCCAGTCCTGAATTTCCAGCACCTTGCTCTGGCTGCTTTTTTGCGCAAGGTACTGCACCACCTTGCGCATGTCAGCGAGGCCAAGCCCCTCCTCATCCTGGGTCAACTGGTAGCGCAGGACCAGGTTGGACCAGTCGCAAAACCAGTCGAACAGCAACAACAGCGGCACCGCGCTCCAGGCCTCGGCAAGCTGGCTGGGCGACGACTGTTGCTTGAGCAACTTCTTCACCCCGTCGACCACCAGCGCACGCTGCTCGCGCACGCCCTGTGCCTGCAAGCTGACAGCCGCCAGCGGCGAGCCCGCAGCCAAGGTCAACAACTCCAGGCGCTCTTGCTCGTCACTGTCGGGCAACGCCTTGCCAAGCCAGGCCAGGCTCTGCTCGAAACCCGGCAATGGGCAAGCTTGCTGCAGGCAGCGGCTCTTGATGGTCGGCAGCAGCCGGCTGGGCTGGTGGCTCACCAACAACAACACGGTATCGCCGGACGGCTCCTCAAGGCTCTTGAGCAGGGCGTTGGCCGCATTGATGTTCATCGCTTCTACCGGCTCGATCAGCACCACCTTGCGACCCCCCAACTGGGCGGTCTGAACGATGAACGATACCAGGTCACGCACCTGATCGACCTTGATCGGCTTGTCGGTATCCTCCGGCTCCAGGACATAATTGTCCGGATGGCTGCCAGCCGCCAGCAACAGGCATGACTTGCACTCACCGCAGGCCTGCAGCCCCTTGGGACGCTGGCACAACAGCAAGGCCATCAGGCGCTCGGCCAACGCCCGCTTGCCGATGCCCTGAGGACCGTGCAGCAGGTAGGCATGAGCATGCTGCGTACGCCCTGCCAACTGCTGCCACAGCGCGTCCTGCCAAGGGTAGGCCTCAGCCACGGCAACGCTCCAGGATTTCAGGCAGCAAGGCATCAATGGCACGCTGCACCTGCTCCAGCGGCAAGGCGGCATCGATCAGGCGATAACGCGCAGGCGTGGCCTCGGCACGCGCCAGATAAGCCTGACGCACAGCCTCGAAAAACGCCTGCCCCTCCTGCTCGAAGCGGTCGAGACGGCCACGCGCGGCAGCGCGCGCCAGGCCAACCTCCACCGGCAGATCGAACACCAGGGTCAGGTCAGGGCGCAACTCACCCTGAACGAACTGCTCAAGCGTGGCAATGCGCTCTAGCGACAAGCCGCGACCGCCACCCTGATAAGCGTAGGTCGCATCCGTGAAGCGATCACAAAGCACGACGGTGCCCCGTGCCAATGCCGGGCGGATCACTTCGGCCAGGTGCTGGGCACGCGCAGCGAAGACCAACAACAGCTCGGTATCGGGGTGCATCAGCTCTTCACTGGGCGCCAGCAACAGCTCGCGAATACGCTCCGCCAGCGGCGTGCCACCCGGCTCCCGGGTCAGCAGCACGTCCACGCCCTGGCTGCGCAGGTGCTCGGCCAGGTACTCGCGGTTGGTGCTCTTGCCCGCACCTTCAGGGCCTTCCAGGGTAATAAACAAGCCGCTCACAGGCAGTCCTTAATTTTGATCAGTACGGGAGGACTCATCGACCGCTGTCGAAGACTCGCTCGGTTCGACGACCATGTCATCGGGTGTCGACTGTTGGGCTTGCGGTGCCGGGCTCGAGCGATAATCGGCGCGACGCTTGAGCTGATACTCACGCACCGCTGAATTGTGCGCGTCCAGGTCATCGGAGAAGACATGACTGCCATCGCCACGCGCCACGAAGTAAAGGCTGCTGCCAGGCAATGGGTTCAACGCCGCATGAATCGCCTCACGCCCCACCATGGCAATTGGCGTCGGCGGCAAGCCCGCATTCACATAGGTGTTGTAAGGGGTCGGCTCGCGCAGGTCAGCACGGGTGATCTTGCCGTTGTAGCGCTCGCCCATGCCATAAATCACCGTTGGATCCGTCTGCAGCAACATGCCGATTTGCATGCGTCGCACAAATACACCCGCGATCTGGGCACGTTCCTGAGGAACGCCGGTTTCCTTTTCCACCAGCGAAGCCATGATCAGCGCCTGATAAGGATCGCGATAAGGGGTTTCAGGGGCACGGGCATTCCACTCCTGAGCCAGCACCTCTTCCAGGCGCGCATACGCTTGCTGGAGGAACTCGACATCGGTCATGCCGCGCACAAAGCGGTAGGTATCCGGGAAAAAGCGCCCCTCCGGAAACACACCAGCGTGCCCGAGCTTTTCCATGACCTCGCTGTCGCTCAGACCGTTAAGCGTCTGTTCGATTTTTTCGTGCTTGGCCAAAGCGGCGCGCACCTGACGGAAGTTCCAGCCTTCAACCAGCGTCAGGTTGTACTGCACCACCTCACCGCGACGCCACAGCTCGAAAAGCTCGCGCACGCTCATGCCTGGGCTGAGACGATACTCGCCTGTGTGCAGCGGCACACCGACCATATTGAAACGCCAGTACAGGCGTAACCAGAAAGCATCCTTGAGCAAGCCATCCGTTTGCATACGGTAGAACATGCGATTGGGCGTCGTACCGGTCGGCACATCGAGCAACTGCTCCTGGGACACATGCAGCGGCTGCTGAAGGGCCGAGTTCAACTTCCAGGCGGAGTACCCCAACAGCAGGCCACCCAGGATCAGGCCGATCTCCAGCAGTACCAAGAATTTACGTCTCACAAATCAGGCATCCAGTAACGTACGGGCAATGGCCTGCAGTTTACGGGTGACCGGGCCCGACGACCAGTTCATCGATCCACACGAGCACACCGGCCAGATACCGTAAACACTGTTACAGAGAAAGACCTCATCGGCTCGCGCAAGATCCTCAAGGGCCAGGTCGCCGACACGAACGTCGATCCCGAGGCGCGCAGCCTCGACCATCAGCGCCGCACGCATGACCCCGGCAACCCCGCAACGGCTGAGGTCGGCAGTCAACAACACGCCATCCCTGACCAGAAACAGATTGCTGTAGACCCCTTCGACCACGCGGCCGGTGATGTCACGCATCAACCCTTCGGCATAGTCGGGATCCTGCCACTCGGAACGGGCCAATACCTGCTCAAGACGATTGAGGTGCTTGAGCCCCGCCAACAGCGGCTGTTCCGCCAGGCGGGTACGGCATTCGAACAGCTTCACACCATGCTCGGCATTGCCAGCGGGGTAAGCCGCTGGCGGATTGCCCTGCAAGATACGCCGCGGCGGCACGCCAGCGGCGGGCGCATAGCCACGCTGACTGTCACCCCGGGTCAGAATGAGCTTGAGCACGCCCTCGCCCAGCAGGCTGGCGTAACGGCTCAACTCATCGCGAATCAGTGCCAGATCGGCGTTAATCGCAAGGCGCTGGCAACCCAGCGCCAAGCGTTCGAGGTGATACTCGAACAATGATGGCCTGCCGGCCTTGACTGCGATGGTCTCAAACAGACCATCGCCGTAGGCCAACCCTCGACTTTGCAGTGCCAGGGTATCGGCCGGCTGACCATCGACCCAGCTTTGCATCAACCGGCGAACCGGCGGAACACCAGCGAGCCGTTGGTACCGCCAAAACCGAAGGAGTTGGACAACACCACATCGATCGACATTTCACGCGCCTGATGCGGCACGAAGTCCAGGTCACACCCATCGTCCGGCTCATCGAGGTTGATGGTCGGCGGTGCCACCTGGCCGTTGATCGACAGCACGCTGAAGATCGCTTCCACAGCCCCGGCAGCGCCCAGCAGGTGACCGGTCATGGACTTGGTGGAACTGACCGCCAGCTTGTACGCATGCTCACCAAACACCGACTTGATCGCCGATGCTTCCGCCAGGTCACCCGCCGAAGTCGACGTGCCATGGGCGTTGATGTAGCTGACTTCGCTCGGGTCGAGGCGCGCATCACGCAGGGCATTGGCCATGCAGCGTGCAGCACCGGCACCGGTTTCCGGTGGCGAGGTCATGTGATACGCGTCGCCGCTCATACCGAAACCTACCAGCTCGGCATAAATGGTCGCACCACGGGCCTTGGCGTGCTCCAGCTCTTCAAGCACCAGCGCACCGGCGCCGTCGGCCAGAACAAAGCCATCACGGCCCTTGTCCCATGGACGACTGGCACGGGTCGGCTCGTCGTTGCGGGTCGACAGCGCACGAGAAGCGCCAAAGCCCCCCATACCCAAGCCACACGCAGCCATTTCAGCACCACCGGCAATCATCACGTCGGCTTCGCCAAAGGCGATATTGCGTGCGGCCATGCCAATGCAATGCGTGCCGGTCGTGCATGCCGTGGCAATGGCGTAGTTAGGCCCCTGTACGCCCAGGTGGATCGACAGGAAGCCGGAAATCATGTTGATGATCGAGCCTGGCACGAAGAACGGCGAAATACGCCGAGGCCCCTGCTCATGCAAGGTGCGGCTGGTTTCTTCGATATTGGTCAGGCCACCGATGCCCGAACCCATGGCCACGCCGATACGCTCACGGTTGGCATCGGTCACTTCCAGGCCAGCATTACGCACTGCCTGAAAACCGGCCGCCAGGCCGTACTGGATAAAAAGGTCGAGTTTGCGAGCTTCCTTGACCGACAGGTACTGCTCAACCTCGAAGCCCTTTACCGAGCCGCCAAAACGGGTGGAGTAAGCAGAAAGGTCTGTATGTTCGATCAGACCAATGCCACTGCGGCCAGCCAGAATGCCCTGCCAACTGCTCGGCACGTCCGTACCCAGTGGCGACAGCATACCCATACCGGTGACCACGACGCGTCTACGCGACACAGCACTCTCCTTTTTCTAAGGTCTACATCTCTCGCAAAGAAAAAACCGCACGCCAGTGAAGGCAGTGCGGTTTTTCCATGACAAGAAGCGACGACTACAACGTCTTAAGCCTGGTGGCTGGTGACGTAGTCGATAGCTGCTTGAACAGTAGTGATCTTCTCGGCTTCTTCGTCAGGGATTTCGGTCTCGAATTCCTCTTCCAGAGCCATCACCAGCTCAACGGTGTCAAGGGAATCGGCACCCAGATCTTCGACGAAGGAAGCAGTGTTCACTACTTCTTCTTCTTTAACGCCCAGTTGCTCGGCGACGATTTTCTTGACGCGTTCTTCGATGGTGCTCATACCTTGTTTTCACTCCTAATGGACATATGTCAGGCAGCTGGCCGGGGTGTAAGTGTATAGAAAGAGTTTGGCTTTTCAAGCGCCAAGCGCTTCTCGAACGTCACACCCAACCGCTGACTAGAATTTGGTTGCAGCTTTATAACGGATTTTACACGCCACGTATGACATTTTTTTGAAGCAATCCGTCACATTTGCCTTACATGTACATCCCGCCGTTGACCGGAATGGTTGCACCAGTGACATAACCTGCACCCTCGGACGCCAGGAAAGCCACGACTTTGGCGATTTCCTCGGCTTGTCCCAGACGCCCCAGAGGAATCTGGGTCTGCAGGGCTTCGCGCTGCGCTTCTGGCAGCTCGCGCGTCATGTCAGTGTCGATGAAACCAGGCGCCACCGAGTTGACGGTGATCGCACGGGAGCCCACTTCACGCGCCAGCGCACGGCTGAAGCCTTCCAGGCCAGCTTTGGCAGCTGCATAGTTGACCTGACCGACGTTACCCATGGCACCGACTACCGAACCGATGCTGATGATACGACCCCAGCGCGCCTTGGTCATGCCGCGCAGCACGCCCTTGGACAGACGGTACAGGCTGTTGAGGTTGGTATCGATAACATCGAACCACTCATCATCCTTCATCCGCAGCATCAGGTTGTCGCGGGTGATACCGGCGTTGTTGACCAGGATCGTCGGCGCGCCGAACTGCTCCTGAATCGCGGCCAGTGTGGCGGTAACCGACTCATCACTGGTGACGTTCAGCTCAAGGCCGGTACCCGCGATACCGTGCTCCTTGAGGGTCGCAGCGATGCGCTCGGCACCAGCAGCCGAGGTGGCCGTACCGATGACCGTAGCGCCCAGGCGACCCAGCTCCAGGGCGATGGCCTGGCCAATGCCACGGCTGGCACCAGTCACCAGTGCAACTTTACCTTGCAGGCTCATGCAAGCTTCTCCTAATTTCAGGCCAGCGCCGCACGGGTGGCGGCGACAGCGTCTGGGGTATTGAGGTTATAGGTGGTCACACCGTCAGCGCAGCGCTTGTTCAAACCGGCCAGGACCTTGCCTGGGCCGCACTCGACCAGCGAGGTAGCGCCTTGTGCTGCGAGGTACTGAACGCATTCAACCCAGCGCACTGGCTTGAACAACTGCTCCAGCAAGTCGCGCTTGAGCGTGTCCAGATCAGCAGAGACCGTCGCGTTGACGTTCTGCACGACCGGAATCTGCGGCGCCTGCCAATCGATGGCAGCAACCGATTCAGCGAACCGTTCAGCAGCCGGGCGCATCAGTTCACAGTGCGACGGCACGCTGACCGGCAATGGCAGGGCACGCTTGGCGCCACGCGCCTTGCACCCTTCGATTGCGCGCTCGACAGCGGCCTTCGAACCGGCGATGACGACCTGGCCAGGCGAGTTGAAGTTGACCGCGCTGACGACATCACCCTGTGCCGCTTCAGCGCACACAGCGATGACATCCGCATCATCCAGGCCCAAGACCGCAGCCATGGCGCCCTGCCCGGCCGGTACGGCCTCCTGCATCAGCTGACCGCGACGCTCGACCAGCTTCACGGCATCGCCGAGGGACAAGCTACCCGCGGCCACCAGGGCGCTGTATTCGCCCAGGCTGTGACCGGCGACGAACGCAGGGCGAGCACCACCCTCCGCCAACCACAGGCGCCACAGGGCGATCGAAGCGGTCAGGATAGCCGGCTGAGTTTTGTCAGTTTGATTGAGTTGCTCTTCCGGGCCCTGCTGGGTCAGTGCCCAGAGATCATAACCCAGAGCCTCGGAGGCCTCGCGGAAGGTATCGATGACCAGTGGGTACTGGGCGCCCAGCTCGGCCAGCATGCCGAGGGACTGCGAACCTTGACCCGGAAAGACGAATGCGAGGGATGCAGACATTGAACAAGCCCCTAATGATCTTGTCGTCGAAAATTGAGCGAACAGTCGCAGGACTGATCGCAAGAAACTGAAAATTGGATGGTAACGAGAACCAAGCGGTCACATTTAACCACTTCCTTGCCGATATGCCTAAAGCAACAGATCCTCAAGACGCCCATGCAAGCGCTGCGGCAGATCTTCCTGGATTTCGATCAGTGCACGCTGAATAGCACTCTGAAACCCCTGAACGCCCGCAGAACCATGGCTTTTGATAACAATACCCTGCAACCCCAGAAAGCTCGCACCATTGTGTCGCGCTGGCGCAAGATCGGCCTGCAAGCGCTTGAGCAATGGCATGGCCATGGCACCTGCCACGCGAGCAAACACCCCCTCACGGAACAGCGCCTGAATACGCGCACCGATCATGGTTGCCAGGCCTTCACTGGATTTGAGCAGGATATTGCCGACAAAACCGTCGCAGACCACGACATCAGCCTCACCACGGTACAAGCCATCACCCTCGACGAAGCCGATGTAGTTCAAGCCCTTGGCATTCTGCAACAGGCTGGCAGCCAGCTTGACCTGCTGATTACCCTTGATGTCTTCAGTGCCTATGTTGAGCAGCGCCACGCGCGGACGATAGACACCCAGCGCCTGAGCCGCCACCGAGCCCATCACTGCAAACTGATAAAGGTGCTCGGCACTGCAATCGACATTGGCCCCCAAATCAAGCAACTGACAGTAGCCTGCCTGCGTAGGAATGGCTGCCACCATCGCCGGGCGATCAACACCTGGCAGCGTTTTCAGCACATAACGCGACAGCGCCATCAGCGCACCGGTATTGCCAGCACTCACGCAGGCCTGAACCTTGCCATCACGCAATAATTCAAGGGCGACGCGCATGGACGAATCCGGCTTGCCACGCAACGCCTGCGAAGGCCGCTCATCCATGCCGATCACTTCACTGGCCGCAACAATCTGCAGACGCGAGCGATCTGCTGCCGACTGGCCAGCGATCAAATCTTCAAGGAGGGAGGGTTGACCAACGAGGGTCAGGTGCAGCGAGGGGGTAGCCGAAAGGCAAGCAATGCTCGCCTGAACAATGCTGCGGGGACCGAAGTCCCCGCCCATTGCGTCGATCGCGATGATCTGAGCGGACAAGGATTACTCGTCAGCGCCCTTGTCGATCACTTTACGACCACGGTATACGCCTTCTGGCGATACGTGGTGGCGCAGGTGAACTTCACCGGTGGTTTTTTCTACGGACAGAGCGCTGGCCTCGAGGGCGTCGTGCGAACGGCGCATGTCACGGGCAGAGCGGGATTTTTTGTTCTGCTGAACAGCCATAATTGATTAACTCCTAAACGTTTGGGTCACGCTTTAACTGCGCCAATACACTGAACGGGTTGGACCGCGTTACCTCGTCCTCGCTCGGCTCGGGCTCATCGGCGCCCGCCGGCTGCTGGCATTCTTCCGGATGATGAGCAGGCACAATGGGCAAGGCGAGCAAAAGCTCCTCCTCGATCAATGCCTGCAGATCCAATGGATCTTCGCCCAGTTCCAGCACGTCATAACCTTTCGGTAACGACTGGGTATTCGAACCCTCCTTCACCACAGCGTAAGTACATTCGCTATGGATCGGCAGGGTAACCAGCTCAAGACAACGCTGGCAAACCATTTTGACTTCGACGTTGAGGTCAGTGTGTATAACCACTGTCTTCTGCTCGTCTCGCTCAAAATCGAATTTCGCCTGCACCATACCGACATTGTCGGAAAGCGGGTCGCAGAGTCTCTCCAAATCGGCCAGCAGCACTTTCCCTTCAAGGGAAACGCCACGATCTGCCAATTTGCGCGGGTCAACGTGAGGTGGAATCGGGTCATTCAACATAGGCGCAGCATTCTAGGGATGCCCCCCGCCCCTGTCAAAGGAAATTAGGCCCCATGGCTCATGTTAGAATTGGCGAACCCGCTCAGGAGTTCATCATGCTGCCTTTATTACTGGCTTCAAGCTCACCCTACCGGCGCGAATTGCTGGCGCGCCTGCAACTCCCCTTCAACTGGGCCGCCCCGGACATTGACGAGCGACGCCTGGATGAAGAGCCCGCCGTAGAGCTGGTGAAGCGCCTGGCACTGGAAAAAGCCGAAGCGCTGGCCACCACCCACGCCAACCACCTGATCATCGGTTCCGACCAGGTCGCGGTACTGGGCGAGCAGATTCTCGGCAAGCCGCACACTTTCGACAAGGCCTGCGAACAGCTGCTGGCAGCCAGCGGCAATCATGTCACCTTCCTCACCGGGCTTGCCCTGCTCAACAGCAGCACTGGCCACGCTCAGGTTGACTGCGTGCCTTTCACGGTCAACATGCGCGAACTGGATCTGCCACGCATTGAGCGCTACCTGCGCACCGAACAACCCTATGACTGCGCCGGCAGCTTCAAGGCCGAAGGCCTGGGCGTCAGCCTGTTTCAAAGCACCCACGGCGTCGACGCAACCAGCCTGGTGGGCCTGCCGCTGATTCGCCTGGTGGACATGCTGCTCAAGGAAGGCGTCACCATTCCTTGAGGCGCAAAAAAGCCGACCCTCAGGTCGGCTTCTGCCTAAACACGCAACACCGCAGCACGATCAGCGCAGCGTCGGCCCCTGAAAACCCATCCACATTGCCAAATGCTCGGCAACACTGGCCCCCAGGCGCTTGGAGAAGCGATCAAACGGCGACTCTTCAATCGTAAAGTCCACCAGGTTTTTCTCGCCGATCACATCGCGCGCGACATAACTGGCACTGCCAAGGCCGTCCACCAGCCCCAACTTCACCGCCTGCTCGCCCGACCAGATCAGGCCGCTGAACAACTCTGGATGCTCTTTATCCTTGAGTCGCTCACCTCGCCCCTGCTTGACGCTGGCAATGAACTGCCGATGAGTGGTCTCCAGCACACCCTGCCAGAACCTGGTTTCTTCAGGCTTCTGCGGCTGGAACGGATCCAGGAATGCCTTGTGCTCGCCGGCCGTGTAGGTACGGCGCTCAACACCCAGCTTCTCCATGGTTCCGACAAAGCCATAACCTGCAGCAGTCACACCAATCGACCCTACCAGGCTGGCCTTGTCGGCATAAATCTGATCAGCCGCACTGGCGATGTAATAGGCACCAGACGCCCCCAGGTCACTGATGACGGCATACACCTTGATCGCCGGGTACTGCGCACGCAGACGAAGAATCTCGTCATAAATGTACCCAGACTGCACCGGGCTACCGCCCGGGCTGTTAATGCGCAGGATCACACCCTTGGTCTTGGGATCTTCAAACGCCGCACGCAAGCTACCGACTATGTTGTCGGCACTGGCAGGCTCCTGATCAGCGATCAGGCCACGCACTTCGATCAGCGCGGTATGACTGGAGCCACGAGCCGCCGCCTTCTCGACATCCATCAACGGCGTGAACAGCATCAGGGCGCCAAACAGATAAGCGAAGGTCAACAGCTTGAAAAAGATGCCCCAGCGCCTGGCGCGCCGCTGCTCCTGCACGCCAGCCAACAGCGTTTTTTCAAGCAGCTGCCAGCTTTTCTGCTCTTCATTCTTTTCAGCGCTGGGCGCTTTCCATTCATCAGCCATGCTCACCTACCCTGGGATACCGTCACAGCCGACTGGCGCGCCAGCAAGGCCCAGCCAATCCTGCAACTGAGAAAAATGATCGATGGACAGCCGAGGCTCATAGGCGCTCAATACCTCCAGCGACATCGCACCATGACCGACCGCAACCGAATGCACACCTGCATTGCGCGCCATCAACAGGTCAAACGCCGAATCCCCGACCATCAGCGCACGCGCAGGCGCGACACCACAATGCGCGAGAATCTCTTCCAACATCAAGGGATGGGGCTTGCCCCGGGTCTCGTCAGCGGCACGGGTGATATCGAAGAAATGCTCCCAGCCATTGGCCTGGAGCACCCGATCAAGGCCGCGACGCGCCTTTCCGGTCGCAACTGCCAGCCGATAGCCATCCGCGCGAAACCCCTCAAGCGCCTCGACAACCCCGTCGTACAACGGCGAGGGCTGCTCATCCAGCGCCATGTAAACGTCAGCATAGTGCTGCCGGAACGCCGCCACCGCCGACGCATCAAGCTGCGGATACAGCGTGCTGATTGCCTCAGGCAAGGCCAGACCAATAATACCCTTGACCGCCTCGACTTCGCTGCGCGGGTGGCCGCCACGATCTGCCGCCAGGTGCATCGCCTCGACAATACGCCCGATCGAGTCGGCCAGTGTGCCGTCCCAATCGAAGATCAGCAGGTCGTACTCACGACGCACTCAGACGCTCCACAGTCTTGGACCACATGTCATCCACCGGCGCCTCAAGCTTGAGCACGCCGCCATCAGGCATCGGCACATTCAAGGCATAGGCATGCAGGAACAAGCGCTTGCCACCCAGCTCACGGATCTCGCGAGTGAAGTCTTCATCGCCATACTTGCTGTCGCCGGCAATGCAATGCCCGGCATGCAAGGCATGCACCCGGATCTGGTGAGTACGCCCCGTCACCGGACGCGCCTCGACCATCGTGGCGAACTCACCGAAACGGCGCAGAACACGGAACAGCGTCAACGCCTCCTTGCCTTCAGGGTTCACCTCGACCATCCGCTCACCGGAGCGCAGGTTGCTCTTGAGCAACGGCGCGCTGACCTGCTTCTTGGCCGTCGCCCAATGGCCGCGCACCAGCGCCATGTAGCGCTTGTCTACGCCGTCACCGCGCAAGGCCGCGTGCAGGTGGCGCAGCATGCTGCGCTTCTTGGCGATCATCAGCAGGCCAGAGGTATCCCGATCGAGGCGGTGGACCAGCTCCAGCTCCTTGGCATCAGGGCGCAACTGACGGAAGGCTTCAATGACACCGAAGCTCAGGCCGCTGCCACCATGCACGGCGATGCCGGCAGGCTTGTTCAGCACGATCAGTGCCTTGTCTTCGTAGACAATGGCCGCTTCCAGGCGCTGCAGCAAACCCTGGGCAACCGGCGCCGGCTCGTCGCGCTCGGGCAGACGAACGGGCGGCACGCGCACCACATCGCCCGCCTGCAATTTGTACTCAGGCTTGATCCGCCCCTTGTTAACCCGCACTTCGCCTTTACGCAAAATGCGGTAAATCAAGGTCTTGGGAACGCCCTTGAGTGCCGTGATAAGAAAATTGTCGATACGTTGGCCGGCAAGTTCCGGCGCGACCTCAATCAGCTGAACGCCGGGGGTCGGAGGGGTATTGGTCGTCATTTGCGCATCATAACAATTTTTTATGGATTTGAAGCACTTAATGATTGCTGCTATAGTCGCGAACGCCGCCAAAAGCGGCTGGCCAGCGGACCAATGGCTTTGAGCCGGCCCTGACCTACGCAATTCTTGAGGACGCGAGGCCGTCCGACGGGGTGTTTGCCAGTTTACAAAATGCCTGGAATAGCCACCAGCGCAGACGAGAGAAGACCGATAAAAAACAAAAAGAGCGGTGCATTACCCTCCCTTCACGTTTTTTTCGATGCCACTCCGTCAGTGCAATCGCTTCCGCGCAGTTATGGCGAACGCTTCGGAAATACAAGCCTTAGCCATAAATGCGCGGGCTCCCGTACGGAGCCGGCGATAAATGCAACCCGTTGCGGATTCAGCGCGCGGCAGCACCCGAATTATCAGGGATACGTGTAGGGTGGAGATGCACAACCGTCGGACCGTGTAGTAATGCGTCCGGTCGACAGGCCTCTACGGGCCCACTCGTCCAGACCCGTTCTTGATCAAGATGCCCCCGTGGCGTCCATGGCCGAAGGCTGATTCCTCCTCCTGACTGAGTGCATTTGACACCACAGCTAGCAGGACGCGTCGTCGCGACTTCGGCAGCACTGGATTCCAGTCAGGCCGAATCTCGCTAGACACGGGAGTGGCCCGCCACCCCTGACGCACCCTGACACCGACCGTGAGAAGTCGTGTGTGCCGAACGCCGTTTCCGGCAGCCCGGAAACCGACGGTACTACATGAAAAGAATGCTGATTAACGCAACTCAACCCGAAGAGTTGCGTGTTGCTCTGGTGGACGGCCAACGTCTCTACGACCTGGATATCGAGTCCGGCGCTCGCGAGCAGAAGAAAGCCAACATCTATAAAGGCCGGATTACCCGGATCGAACCCAGCCTCGAAGCCGCATTTGTCGACTTCGGTTCTGAGCGCCATGGCTTCCTGCCACTGAAAGAAATTTCCCGCGAATACTTCAAGAAGGCCCCAGAAGGCCGCGTCAACATCAAGGAAGTATTGAGCGAAGGCCAGGAAGTCATCGTCCAGGTCGAGAAAGAAGAGCGTGGCAACAAGGGCGCCGCCCTGACCACCTTCATCAGCCTGGCTGGCCGCTACCTGGTACTGATGCCGAACAACCCGCGTGCCGGTGGCATCTCGCGCCGCATCGAAGGCGAAGAGCGCAACGAACTGCGCGAAGCCCTCAATGGCCTGGTCGCCCCTGCCGACATGGGCCTGATCGTTCGCACTGCCGGCCTGGGCCGCAGCAGCGAAGAGATGCAATGGGACCTGGACTACCTGCTGCAGCTCTGGACTGCAATCAAGGAAGCCTCCCTGGACCGCGCGGCTCCTTTCCTGATCTACCAGGAAAGCAATGTCATCATTCGTGCCATCCGCGACTACCTGCGCCAGGACATCGGCGAAGTACTGATCGACAGCATCGACGCCCAGGAAGAAGCCCTGACCTTCATCCGTCAGGTGATGCCGCAGTACGCCAGCAAGATCAAGCTCTACGAAGACAGCGTCCCGCTGTTCAATCGTTTCCAGATCGAAAGCCAGATCGAAACCGCCTTCCAGCGCGTGGTCGAACTGCCGTCGGGCGGCTCGATCGTCATCGATCCAACCGAAGCCCTGGTCTCCATCGACATCAACTCGGCGCGCGCCACCAAAGGTAGCGACATCGAGGAGACCGCGCTGCAGACCAACCTGGAAGCAGCCGAAGAAATCGCTCGCCAACTGCGCCTGCGCGACATTGGTGGCCTGATCGTCATCGACTTCATCGACATGACGCCGGCGAAAAACCAGCGCGCAGTCGAAGAGAAGGTACGTGAATGCCTGGAAGCCGACCGCGCACGCGTTCAGGTTGGCCGCATCTCGCGTTTCGGCCTGCTGGAAATGTCCCGCCAACGCCTGCGCCCATCTCTGGGCGAGAGCAGCGGCATCGTCTGCCCACGCTGCAGCGGCACCGGCATCATCCGTGACGTCGAATCCCTGTCGCTGGCCATCCTGCGCCTGATCGAAGAAGAAGCCCTGAAGGACCGCACTGCTGAAGTGCGCGCCCAAGTGCCGATTCCGGTCGCAGCGTTCCTGCTCAACGAAAAACGCAACTCGATCACCAAAATCGAACTGCGTACCCGTGCACGCATCGTGATCCTGCCAAATGATCACCTTGAAACCCCGCACTTCGAAGTGCAGCGCCTGCGCGATGACAATCCAGAAGCGCTGAGCGGCCAGTCCAGCTACGAAATCGCCGCCACCGAGACCGAAGAAGTCCAGCCAGTTGCCGCGACTCGCACCCTGGTTCGCCAGGAAGCTGCGGTCAAGACTGCACCGGCCCGCGCCAATGCACCGGTACCTGCCGCACCAGAACAGCCTGCCGCCCCTGTGCACGTTGCGCCGGAGCCAAGCCTGTTCAAAGGCCTGGTCAAGTCGCTGGTGAGCCTGTTCGCCAGCAAGGAAACGCCTGCCGCCGCACCGGTTGTCACCGAGAAGCCGGCCGCCGAACGCCCACAGCGCAACGAAGAGCGCCGTAGCGGTCGCCAGCAGAGCCGCAGCCGCAACGGTCGTCGCGACGAAGAGCGCAAGCCACGTGAAGAACGCGCCGAGCGTGCCCCACGCGAAGAGCGTCAACCTCGCGAAGCCCGTGAAGAAACCCCGGCCCGCGAAGAACGCGCACCACGCCCGCCGCGCGAAGAGCGCCAACCACGCCCACCGCGTGAAGAGCGTCGCCGCGACGAACGCGTGCGTGAACTGCGCGAACCCCTGGATGCCACTGCACCAGCTGCTGCCGCCGCACCGGCCGTACGCGAAGAGCGTCCTGAGCGCGCCCCTCGTGAAGAACGCGTAGCCCGCGAAGAACGCGCTCCGCGCGAAGAGCGTGCACCGCGTGAAGAACGCGCACCACGTGAAGAGCGTGCACCACGCGAAGAACGTGCGCCACGCGAAGAGCGCCAACCGCGCCCACCACGTGAAGAGCGTCAGCCACGTCCTGCCGAAGTTGCTGCCGAAGCGACCGAAGAGCAACTGCCAAACGAAGAGCTGCTGCAGGAAGAAGCCGAAGGCGCCGATGGTGAGCGCCCACGTCGCCGCTCTCGCGGTCAGCGTCGCCGTAGCAACCGTCGTGAACGTCAACGTGATGCCAATGGCAACGTCGTTGAAGGCAGCGAAGAAGCGGCTGAAGAGTCGGGTGCCGAACAGGCAGCGGGCGTTGTCGTTGCTGCAGGCGCAGCCACCAGCAACATCAGCGCTGAAGCCGAAGCACAGGCCAACCAGCAAGCTGAAAACGCTACCGCTGCTGTCGAAGCACCTGTAGCCGCTAGCGAGGTCGTCGCAGAAGCTGCACCTGCAGTTGAAGCCGCACCGGTAGAAGCCGCACCTGCGGTAGTTGAAGCTGCAGCAGTTGAAGCTGCCGTGGTCGACATTGCCCCTGCTGCCGAACAGCCTGCTGCACCTGTCGAAGCCGTTGAACCCGGTGCGGCTCCGGTGGTGGAAGTCACCCCAGCCCCAGCTGAAGTTGTGGTCGAGGCCCCGATCGCTACTGCCAAGGAAGCCGAGCCTGCTGTCGAAGCACCTGCTCCGGTTGTGGTTGAAGCACCCGCTGCCGAGCCGGTAGTCGCCGCCGAAGCACCTGCCCTGCCGCAACCAAGCAGTGGCCGCGCACCAAACGACCCACGCGAAGTGCGTCGCCGCAAGCGCGAAGCTGAAGCTGCTGCAGCCGCGGCAGCCGCTAAAGCCGCAGAGGCACCTGCTGCCGCCGTCGAG
>NZ_MBPN01000103.1 GCF_001695625.1 Pseudomonas defluvii | reverse complement strand
ATGGTCGAGAGCATCTTTGCCATGGCCAAATTGTCGGTCGAGGTCATGGTGTTGTTGTTTGGTACCCTCACCCTCTGGCTGGGCTTTCTGAAAATTGCCGAGAAAGCCGGTGTGGTCGAATGGCTGGCCAAAGTACTAGGCCCATTGTTCCAGCGCCTGATGCCGGAGGTTCCCCCCGGCCACCCGGCATTGGGTTTGATCACCCTGAACTTTGCCGCCAACGGCTTGGGCCTGGATAACGCAGCCACGCCGATCGGGCTCAAGGCCATGCGGGCGCTACAGGAGCTCAACCCCAGCTCAACCACCGCCAGTGATGCGCAGATTCTCTTTTTGGTACTCAACGCCTCTTCGCTGACGTTGTTGCCCGTCACCATCTTCATGTACCGCGCACAGCAGGGGGCGCTGGACCCGACGCTGGTGTTCCTGCCGATCCTGCTGGCGACCAGTGCATCAACGCTGGTCGGCCTGCTTTCTGTGGCGGTCATGCAACGACTGCGGCTATGGGACCCGGTGGTCCTGGCCTACCTGGTGCCTGGCGCGCTGCTGCTCGGTGGGTTCATGGCGCTGCTGGCTGGGCTTTCGGCTACAGCCCTGGCGACCCTCTCGTCAATCATGGGCAACTTGACCTTGTTCGGACTGATCATGCTCTTTTTGCTGATTGGTGCTTTCAAGCGGGTCAAGGTGTATGAAACCTTCGTTGAGGGCGCCAAAGAAGGGTTTGACGTCGCCAAGAGCCTGTTGCCCTATCTGGTGGCAATGCTCTGCGCCGTCGGCGTATTGCGTGCCTCTGGAGCCCTTGAGTTCGGTCTGGACGGTATTCGCTATGCGTTTGACTGGTTTGGCTGGGATACCCGCTTTGTCGATGCGTTGCCGACCGCGCTGGTCAAGCCATTCTCTGGCAGTGCTGCCCGCGCGATGTTGATCGAGACCATGCAAAGCCATGGGGTAGACAGTTTCCCTGCGTTGGTGGCTGCCACGGTTCAGGGCAGCACCGAAACCACATTCTATGTACTGGCCGTGTATTTTGGCGCAGTGGGTATCCAGCGGGCCCGACATGCCGTGGGTTGTGCGCTGCTCGCCGAATTGGCCGGTGTACTGGCGGCCATTGGCGTCTGCTACTGGTTCTTTGCCTGAGCTTGTGCGGCTTGGCGCACGGTCCAATCAACCAGTTGCGCCATCAGTCGGTCGCTGGCCTGGCCAAAGCCTTCGACGACAGCGGGTATCTGTTTATCGCTTAGCGGTTGACGCACCTCGAAGCGTTGGCTGGCCAAAATTCGCTGGGTGTGCCCTTGTACCAGGCGCGCATCAAAGCGGATCACCACGTTGAGCCCCTGCGCGCCATACTCGCTCTGGAACGATTGCAGCTCGCCGGCCAGCTCGTAGTCGGCTTGCAGGTTGCTATCGTCTGCGCTGAGCCGCTGTACCCGACCATCGCGCTGGAAAGCATCGAGCATGCGGTTGCGCAGCAATGTGGGCGCCGGGTCACTCCAGCGGGCGCCCTTGTAGCTGCTGATCAGATCACCTTGAGGCACCACAGCAATACGCGGGCTGTTCAGCACTTCACTGGTGAGCGGTTTGTTCAGACGCAGCGACCAGTCTAGTGGCGCAACGCCGCTGGTGCCGTGCTGGACCTGGTGGGTCGGCAGGCGGTAGACATCGGATGGGTCGGCCTGGGGCAGAATCGAGCAGGCACTGCTCAGGCTTAGCGCTAATGCCAGTACCAGGCGGTTACGCTTCATGGCTCGAACTCCTTGTTTTTGTCACGGCCCAACAGATAGCCACTGGGGTTGGCTTCCAGGCGCCGGGAGATTGCCTTCAATGCGGTCAGGGTGTCTCGCAGTTCTCGAATGGCCGGTGCCAGTTCATGCAGGCCCTGCGCACCCTCATTGATGGCTTCGCGATTGTCGTTGAGCATGGCGTTGAGGGTTGTGGTACTGCTGGCCAACGACTGCATTGCCTGTTGGGCATTACCGACGATTTGTGTGCCATGGCTGCTGAGCAGGCCATTGGCATTGCGCATCAGTTGGCTGGTTTGCTCCAGCGTGGCGCTGGCCTGCTTGCTCACCTGTGCCAATTGCTGGATGGCGAGGCGAATGTCGTCGCGCTGCTCGGCAACCGAACCGGTGGTTTGCTCCAGATGCGCCAAGGTATTGCTCAGCCTTGCGGCATTCTCCTCGGAAAACAGCTGGTTAGCATTGTGCAGCAGTTGGTTGATGCTGCTCATCAGGTCATTGCTGTTGCTCATAAGACGTGCAATCGGTGATGGCGAGGCGATGATCACCGGGAGTTTGTGCCCTACCCCTTCCAATGCTGGGCTCTGTGGCGTACCGCCACTGAGCTGGATGATCGAGGTACCGGTGATACCGGTCAGGGCCAGCTTGGCCTGGGTGTCTTCCTTGATCGGGGTGTCGGCGCTCAGCCGGATGCGAGCCAGTACACGGCGAGGATCCTTTGGGTCGAGGCGCAGGTTGATGACATCGCCAACCTTGATCCCGCTGTATTGCACCGAACTGCCTTTGGACAAGCCGGAAACGGTCTCGTTGAACACCACTTCATAGTCCTTGAAGGTGTTATCGACACTGGATTTGGCCAGCCACAGGCCGAACAGCATGGCGCCAGCCACGACCAGCACGGTGATCAGCCCGATCAATACATGGTGTGCACGGGTTTCCATCTCAATCCTCCTTGAGCGCTGTGGCGGCCTGGTAGGCCGCACGGCCACGGGGGCCATGGAAGTAGTCTTGAACCCAGGCGTCCTCGGTATCGGCAACTTGAGCGATTGGCGCGGCAACCAGTACTTTTTTCTGTGCCAGCACCGCGACGCGATCGGTGATGGTGTAGAGGGTGTCCAGGTCGTGAGTGATCAGAAACACGCTCAAGCCCAAGGCGTCACGCAAGGTCAGGATCAATTGGTCGAAGGCCGCCGCACCAATAGGGTCGAGCCCTGCGGTAGGTTCGTCGAGAAAAAGGATATCGGGGTCCAGGGCCAGTGCCCGTGCCAGTGCTGCGCGCTTGATCATGCCGCCAGAAAGAGAGGCCGGGTACTTGTCTGCAGCCGACAAGGGCAGCCCGGCCAGAGCCAGCTTGACGCCCGCGAGCTGTTCGGCATCTGCGCGGCACAGGCCGGCATGTTCGATCAGCGGCAAGGCGACGTTCTCAGTGACCGTCAGCGAGGAAAACAAGGCCCCTTTCTGGAACAGTACGCCAAACCGTCGTTCGACCTGGGAGCGCTGCGCTTCGTCCAACTGGTTCAGGTGCTGCCCGAACACCCGTACATCGCCTTCGTCGGGGCGCCGCAGGCCGATGATGCTGCGCAGCAGGACGGATTTGCCACTGCCTGAGCCTCCGACCACAGCAAGGATTTCGCCACGGTACAGATCGAGGTCGAGGTGTTCATGCACGCTCTGGCTGCCAAAGCGATTGCACAGGCCCCGGGCTTCAATCACGGTTTCGCGTGGTGGCGTACTCACCAGCCCATCTCCATGTAAAACAGGGCCGCAATGGCATCCAGCACAATGACTACAAAGATCGACTGAACCACGCTGGAGGTTGTGTGCGCACCTACCGATTCGGCACTGCCGGAGACCTTGAGGCCTTCCAGGCAACCAATTGCAGCGATCAGGAAAGCAAAAAACGGGGCCTTGGCCAACCCGACCAGAAAGTGTCGTACATCGATATCGTTTTGCATCATCGAAAGGAACATGGCCGGCGAGATGTCCAGGGACAAGGCGCAAACCAGCCCGCCGCCGACGATGCCGCAGAGCATTGCAAGAAAAGTGAGTAGTGGCAGTGCGATCAACAAGGCCAACACCCGTGGGATGACCAGAATCTCGATGGGGTCCAGCCCCAGCGTGCGAATGGCATCGATTTCTTCGTTGGCCTTCATCGAGCCAATCTGAGCGGTGAACGCACTCGCGGTACGCCCCGCCATCAGGATGGCGGTCAACAACACACCGAACTCACGCAGGAAGGAGAACGCCACCAGGTCGACGGTAAAAATGCTGGCGCCGAACTTGACCAGCACTGTTGCCCCAAGAAAGGCCACCACGGCGCCAACCAGAAAGGTCAGCAGTGCGACGATCGGCGCGGCGTTAAGGCCGGTTTGCTCAATGTGTGCGACCACCGAGGTGAGCCGCCAGCGTTTTGGCTGTAACAGCAGGCGTCCGAAGGTGGCGAGAATAAGGCCAACGAACCCGAGCAGGTGCAGGGTATCTTGTTTGAGGGTATCGACGGCACGACCGATGCGTTCAAGCAGTTGCATCAGCACGTTCCGCTCGGGTGTTTTCACCGGTATGCAGTAGTCTTGCAGCGAGCAGTAGACCGTTTTCAACAGGGCGCGGTTGGCCGCTGGCAAGTGCGTGGCGGTTTCGGTCAGTTGGGCCAGGCGCTGGGTGCCCAGCAACTCGACCAGCAGTGCGGCACCTGCGGTATCCAGCTTGCCGAGTTGATCAAGCTCGATCCGCGTTGTGCTGTCGTACTGCCCTGCCAGGCTTGCAGTGTGCTGCTTCAGGCTGGCGTAGTTGGCCAGCGTCCAGTCACCCGTGATCCGCAGACAAGCTGGGCTGCTGGTGGTGTCCAGGGTGGCATTGGCAGTACTGGTCATAAGCTCCATGTGATCCGAGAGGCGCTCCAATGCGCAGCCTCAGAGCATAGCGCTACTGAGCGGTGCTCGCTTGACCGTCGTCAACTACCCGGAAGCGCAGCACGCCGATGAGCTGACCATCTTCGGTCAACACCCTCACCTGCCAGCGCCCGATGGGGTTGCTCGGGAAGTTCTGCTTGTGGGTCCAGGCACGGTAGCCTTCCTTGCGCCCGCCATGAATGTCCAGCGCGATGCGGTCGATCTCGTTGCCGTTGAACTGCCAGACATGGTAGATCCGCTCATTCAAGCCCCGTGGGGCATTGATCGCTGTGTAGGCATACAGACCGCTGCTGCGGATCTGACTGGCACTCACTTGTTTGAGGCTGGCGCCGGGGGTGCGGTTTTGCACCTCGGTGCTTATCGCGACATCGTTCAGCCATAGCGTGGCAGGCGGCACCCACGAGCGCAGTAGCCAACCGCTGCCACCTACGGCCAGTGTCACGGCTACCAGCATGACCGCGCGGCGCCAGTGGTTGATCGGAAAACTGCTGGCCAGGCTGGGGAACGACAGCAGCATGGCCGCACCCAGTGCCAGCTTGAAGCTCTGTGCTGTGGTGAGGTGCAGGATGATCGGCAGCGCAGTAAGCAGCGCCGCGAACAAGGTCAGGGTGTGCAGAGCAAGAAACAGTGAGCGCCGTGGCGCCAGCCACTTGTAGTACAACGGATCGATGATCGAAATCAGCCCGGCTGCGGTCAGTAGCCCGGTGAATACCAGTTGGCCGCTGTTCCAGGTTGTGGTGATGAAAAAGAACGGCAGTACGAAGAACAGGCTTTCCTGGTGGATCATCTGCGTGGCATAGCGCAGCAGTGGCTGCGGAATTTCGCGCTTGAAGACCTTGGCGAACAGCTGGGTGAAGGTGTTCTCCAGCATCAGCCAGACCCAGCTGACCAGCATCAGAATGGCAATCCAGCTGGCCAGGCCTGCTTGGCGGTCGACCAGAATGAAACTGGCAATACCGGAAATGAAACCGCCAAGGGCAATAACCCCTGGGTAGCGCTTGAACAGTTCGATCAGGCGCTGGATGACGTGAGGCATGCGGGTATTCGCTGAAGTCAGGTAAAAACCCGCACAGGATAACGCTGTTTATCCGTAATGGCTTGTTGTCATCCCCCTTGAGAGGGCCTTTGTCGCGCCTATTGGCCGCGGCGGCGTTTATGCCAGACAAACCCAGCCAGCAGGATCAGCCCGAGCAACCCGGCCAACAGGCGGTAAATGCTTTCGTAACCCAACGCCGGCTTTTCAATGCGCAGGTACCCAGGGTCGGCAAACAGTTGGCGCATGGCCTGGTTGGTATCCTCCAGGCTGACCTGGCGCAACTTGCTTACCGGGTCTGCAAAGCGCCCATCGGCATAAGCGCTCAATGCACTCCAGTAGTAGTCGGCCAAGGCTGCATTACCCTGAGTGGTCCATGCTTCACGGTCGATGGCTGCCTGTTTGATGCGTTCAAACGTTGCAGGATCCAGTCCATTCTGACGCAGTCGCTCGATCAGTTTTTGGAGCAGCACCTCTGCTTCATCGACGCTCTCGCGATCAAGGTCGGCATTCAGGCTCATTACACTGCTATTGCCGAGCATTTCACGCTGGCTGGAAGGGCCATAGGACAGGCTGTGTTTGAGGCGTAGTTCGCTGTACAGCGCCCAGTCCAGGTAGCGTTGTAGCAGGTTGAACGTTTGCTCGCTGTCACCCTCAAGCACTGGCTCAAGGAACATCCAGTGCAGTTTGGCGCTGTTACCGAGCCACCCGCTGGTCAGCACGCGCTTTGCCTCGGCCTTGTGTACAACGGTCTCCAGGCCCCGTCGCTCGCTGGGGTCGACCGGGTCGAGCTGGCCATAGGTCCGTTCCAGATAGGCCGGCAGCAGGCGGTCGAGGCCACCGACCATGATCAGGGTCATGTTGTTGGGCGCATACCAGCGCGCACGCACGTCATCGACCTCTTCCAGTGTCAGGTCGTCTATAGCGGAGCGCTCAGCGCAGGTAAGTCCCAGTTCAACTGCCAATTGTTCGCTGGGCCCGTGGCCGAGGTCCTGACGGTCGAGCCAGCGTTGCAGGTGCGAGTAATGCCCGCCATCTTCGCGTTCGACGATTTTTTTCGACAGTTCAAGTGCATTCTCGTCGAGCTGAGTCTGGCTGAGAATCGCCAGCAACAGATCAAGGACCTTGCGTTGATTGCGGGCCGGCGCCTCGATTACGAAGGTCGTGTCGGCGCTGCTGGTGTAAGCATTCCACTCGCCACCAAGCGCTTGCATGCGTTCCTCAAGACCACCCTCGCCGCTGTCGTCGATACCGCTGAACAACAGGTGTTCCAGCAGGTGCGGCAGTTCCCGGCGGTCGCATGGGAAATCGTCGAAGCCGACGCCCACGACCAGGCGGATCGACACATGGTCGCGTTCATAACCCGGCTTGAGTATGACCTGCAGACCATTGGGCAGCAGGTAACCTTCTACCTGGGAGCGATCAAGGGCGAAGCTGGGCGTGCAACCCAACAGTAGGCAAACAAACAACAGGCAACGCATGGCGAGCTTCCTTGCGGGAGTTCTTGGATCGTTCAAGGCGAATGGGCGTCGTCAGGTACGCTATCGATCAACAGGGCATCAGTGTCTGAACCACCCAATACCACATAGGCACTACTGCAGAACAGCGAGTTCAGGCGCTTCATGTCGGCGATCAGTTCCAGGTGCAACGAACTGGTTTCGATACTTTGCACTACTTTATGTTGCAGTCGGCTGACATGGGCGTGTGCGAGGCGGCGCTCCTGGGCGCGGAATCGACGTTTTTCCCGTAACAACTGGCGCGCACTTTCCGGGTCGGCGCTGAGAAACACCGACAGGCCCAAGCGCAAGTTGGCCAGCAACTGAGTGTGTAGCCCCGTCAATTCTTCCAGGCCAACCTCGGAAAATTCACGGCGCTGCGCGGTCTTTTGTTGCTGCACCTTGCGCAGCATGCGCTCGATCAGATCGCTGGCCAGCTTGAGGTTGATTGCCAATTCGATGATTTCCGCCCAGCGTCGACTGTCTTGTTCGCCCAGGTCTTCGCGGGGCATTTGCGCCAGGTACAGTTTGATGGCGTTGTAGAGCCCCTCAACATCTTCGCCCAGGCTGCGCATCTGTTGGGTCATTGCCGTTTGGGTACCGCGCAGAACGCCGAGCATGGCATCAAGCATGCTGTCGACCAGATCACCCATGCGCAGGGTTTCGCGTACCGCGTTGGCCAGTGCCAGGCTGGGGGTGGCGAGTGCGGTGGGATCCAGGTGACGGGGCTGGGCATGGCCGTTAGTTTCCTCGCGAAGTGGCAACAGCCAGCTACACACGCTTGCCATGGGCTTCACAGTCGGCAGCATCAACAGGCACCGCACGCTGTTGTAGAGCAGGTGGAAACCGATCACCAGTTCCTGAGGACTGAAATTCAGACTGTCCATCCATTTCACCAGCGGGCCTAATGCTGGAATGATCAGAAGCAGCCCGATCAGCTTGTACAGCAGGCTGCCCAGGGCAACCTGGCGACCTGCAGCGTTCTGCATACTGGTGCTGAGAAAGGCCAGCAGGCCACTACCGATGTTGGCGCCAATCACCAGGCCGATGGCGACAGGCAGGCTGATCAGTTCTGCACCCGCCAGGGTTGCCGTCAACAGTACGGCCGCCAGGCTGGAGTAAGACACCAGGGCAAACAGGGCCCCGACCAGAGCGTCGAGCAAGATATCGCCGGTCAGCGAGGCAAACAGCACCTTTACGCCTTGGGCATGAGTGATCGGCGCCGCTGCTTCGACAATCAGTTGAAGGGCCAGGATGATCAGCCCAAGGCCAATGCCGACGCGTCCCAACTGGCCGGCTCGGGTCTGTTTGCGCGACAGGAAGAAAATCACGCCAAGAAAGATCAGCAGGGGTGACAGCCAGGACAGGTCGAATGTCAGCACGCGGGCCATCAGGGCTGTGCCGACGTCGGCACCCAGCATGATCGCCAGTGCCGGGGTCAGTGTCATCAGGCCTTGCCCAACGAATGATGTCACCAGCATGGCCGTGGCGTTGCTGCTTTGCACCAGGGCGGTGACCAGAATACCGGCAATGAAAGCTAACGGGCGTCTGGCCATGTTCTGGCTCAGCACCCGGCGCAGGTTGGAGCCGTACACGCGCAGAATGCCGGTACGCACGATGTGTGTGCCCCAAATCAGCAAGGCCACGGCCGACAGCAAATTGAGCAGGGTCAGCATGTGAAAAGGCCCCCTGTTGAATGTGCCCCAAAGGAGGCAAGTGGATGATGCCGTGAGCCTGGCCTGGTTGCAGGCGGTTCTTTTCCAGTACTCACTTAAGCGTTAGTCGGCTAGAAGCCCTGGCGCCAGCATCGCATAGCCTGCACAGGCTTGAAACTAAACCCTCAGGCTGGAGCATGAAAAAGGGCCCGCGTGGGGCCCTTTCATAACCGCACCAGGATTACTGACCCGGAATGTCCTTGCGAAGTTTCACGGGATCGTTCTGTTGCTGTTTCTTTTTTGCTATCGCCGTACGCATACGGATGTTGATGGCTTCTACCGCCAGCGAGAACGCCATGGCGAAGTAGACATAGCCTTTTGGTACATGCACATCGAACGACTCGGCGATCAGCACGGTACCCACCACGATCAGGAACGACAGCGCCAACATCTTCAGTGATGGGTGCTTGTCGATAAATTCGCTGATGGCGCCAGCGCAGAGCATCATCACCAACACGGCGACAATGATTGCCGCGATCATGACCGGCACATGGGAAACCATACCGACGGCTGTGATCACCGAATCCAGAGAGAAGACAATGTCGATGATCGCGATCTGGATGATGGTGTAGAGGAACTGGCCTCCTTTGCCAGCAGGCTCTTCGTGTGTTTCATCCTCGCCTTCCAGGCCGTGGAAGATCTCCTGAGAGCTTTTCCACAGCAGGAACAAACCACCGAAGAACAGAATCAGGTCGCGTCCAGAGATTCCTTGCCCGAACACTTCGAACAAGTCATTGGTCAGGCGCATGACCCAGGTGATCGACAGCAGCAACATGATCCGAGTAACCATGGCCAGTGCCAGACCGAATATCCGGGTACGCGGTTGCATGTGTTTGGGCATGCGGCTGACCAGGATCGAGATCATGATGATGTTGTCGATGCCGAGAACGATCTCAAGGGCCGTCAGAGTAAAAAAGGCAACCCAGATCTCCGGGTTGGTCAGCCATTCCATGTGTATTCCTTCAATCGTTGAATGCGATGCACCCGGGCAAAGAACGCGCTCGCAGTGGTTGGATCCGTAGTCCTAAAGGCTGCTGAACAGTGGGAAAATTCCCATCAGCAACGCAGCCAACATTATGCACAGGCAAACCAGTACTGCCCATTTCAAGGTGAAGCGCTGGTGGTCGCCAAATTCGATGCCGGCCAGTGCCACCAGCAGGTACGTTGAGGGTACCAGTGGGCTTAGCAGGTGTACGGGCTGCCCGACGATCGACGCGCGCGCCATCTCCACCGGCGAGATACCGTAGTGGCTGGCAGCCTCCGACAGTACCGGCAGTACGCCGTAGTAGAAGGCGTCGTTGGACATGAAAAAGGTGAAGGGCATGCTAACGACTGCTGTGATCACCGCCAGGTAAGGGCCCATGGCCTCCGGAATCACGGCCAGCAGGCTCTTGGACATGGCTTCAACCATACCGGTGCCAGACAGAATGCCGGTGAAAATACCTGCCGCAAAAATCAGCCCGACCACGGCCAGGACGCTGCCGGCATGTGCGGCGACACGCTCTTTCTGTTGTTGCAGGCATGGGTAATTGACCACCATGGCGATACTGAACGCGATCATGAACAACACCGGCAACGGCAGTATGCCGGCGATCAGGGCGACCATCAGGGCAAAGGTCAGGGCCCCGTTGAACCACAGTAGCTTGGGCCGACGGGCATCGGGGAACTGCGAAACACTGATCTCGCTGTGATCGATGTCGTCCCCCGGCAAGTGCAGTTCACCGAGGCGAGCCCGTTCGCGCTTGCCATACAGGTAGGCGATGGCGAGGATCGCCACGACGCCGAACAGCATGGCCGGGATCATGGGCACGAAAATATCCGAAGGATCTACGTGCAATGCACTGGCGGCACGGGCCGTTGGGCCACCCCATGGCGTCATGTTCATGACCCCGCCTGCCAGGATGATCAAGCCAGCCATGATGCGCGGGTTCATGCCCAGACGGCTGTACAGCGGCAGCATTGCGGCAACACAGATCATGTAAGTGGTGGCACCGTCACCATCGAGCGAAACAACCAAGGCCAGCGCGGCGGTGCCGACGGAGACTTTCAGCGGGTCACCTTTGACCAGCTTGAGGATCTTGCGTACGGCCGGGTCGAACAGGCCAGAGTCGATCATCAGGGCGAAGTAGAGAATGGCGAACATCAGCATGACGCCGGTTGGCGCCAGTTTGCTGATGCCTTCCAGCATCATCGGGCCGATTTTGCTGGAAAAGCCGCCAAACAGTGCGAACAGGATTGGAACCAGAATCAATGCAATCAACGCCGACAGGCGTTTGGTCATGATCAGGTGCATGAAGGTGATGACCATGGCAAAGCCGAGGAAGGTCAGCATGGGAGTACTCCAGGCGTAGCGCGTCGTGGGGAAATCGAGTCGGACGAATCAGCGTGCTGTCAGCAGCGTTCGGACTTTCGGCGGGCGTGGAGTCGCAAGGCGGGCGTAGAAGGACATCAGAATCACCATTGTTGTTGTTAAATTGGCCTGATGTACGCTGAATCTCAGGTACACCGGCTGACCGGTCTCATGCCGGTGATGGGCTGATGCTAAAAGCGAAAGCTTTCAGCCAGCTTTCGCGGGCTGAAAGACGACCAACGGCGCAGGATATTGCGCTCCCCTCAGGGGAGCTGTAAGCCGCCGGCGGCCTTGTGTAGCTCGCGCAGGTGTTTGCCAATCTGATTGATGTTGGCTTCAACCGCTGCGATCTCGGCGGCGCGTGACGGCTCGAGCAACGCCCTGACCTCTTTATCGAGGGCTGCGGTAAGGTGTTGCAGCTGTTGCTGGCGCTGGCCGCTGGTCTGTTCCAGTTGTTGGCGTTCGGCTGCCTGTGGCACGCCATAACCCTTGCCGTCGATCAACTCGGCCGGGCGACTGAGAAACCCACTGTTGGCAAGTATCTGCTGCAACGTGCCGTTCGCTTTGGCCACACTTGCATCATTTAATGCGCGACCGCTGAGATAGCGTTGCTTGACCTCATCCTGAGCCAGCAGCAGTTGGCGCCGCAGGCTCGCCTGCTCCAGCAGCAACAGGGCGGCACTGGTGCGCAGGTCCGCACGGTCGAACCATTGCTGTCGCTGTTGCGCGGGTTGTTCGAGCCAGGTCTCAACGCTGTCCTGGGCAATGGGCAGGTGCTTCCTCAATACCTGAAACATGGCTTCATATCGGTCTCGATAGGAGTCGAAACGGTAGCCCAGGCGCAGGGCCTCACGCGGATCGTCGAGGACGCTGACGTCCGCCAGGCCACGTCCGTTGAGCACTTCCAGCAAGCCATTGGGCATGATGCTGTCCAGTCCCGCCAGCTGTGTCTTGCCCGTGCCGCTGCGCAGCAGTTTGAGTGTTTCGACTGCACAGTTGTTGGAAAGGAAATAGTAGTTGCCGTCGTAGCTCCAATGCATTTCCGCAGCCTGGCGCACCAGGCTCTCTAGCTCGGATCGATCCAGCTTGAGCGGTACTGAAGCCAGACTGCGCAGTTCGGTCTTGGTGTACTCATCGATCACCTGGCCCAAGGGCAGGATGAACAAGCGGGAGGGATAGGCACCCGTCAGGCCGCCCCAACTGGAGAGTTGCACATCATTGACGAAGGCCCGGTAAGACAGCACCAGATGCTGGTCGAGGTCCAGCCGGCAGTCGGGGCCACGTGGCCTGCCAGGGGCGCAGATCACCAGGCGTAGCATGCTGTGCCCCCAGCGGCTGACCCAGTTCTGATTGGCCTCGGCCAGCAGGTAATCGACCGCATAGACCCGCTCCGGGTCGATCTGGCCCAGCGGTTGGCGGGCAAAATCGTTTCCGGCATTCAGGAACGGTAATGTCTGTTGGCAGGTCGGGTGTGCCGGGGCCCAGTCAAAGTGCGCTTGCAGGTAGGCGTGCAGCGCGGGCCGTCGACAGGCATAGCTTGGGTCAAGGAGAAAGTACTCCATGTTGACCGCAATGAATTCTTTCGGGTTGCTCAGCTCGTAGCTATCTGGGCTGCGGGCGATTTGCCGATTGTGTTGCTCGCGCTCTCCGCGTCGGCCGACATACTGTGGCCAGCCGGCAAGATCCAGCAGACGAGGGTCATCGCTGAGGGTAAAGCGGCGTTTGGTTTGTCCGCGGCAGTCGTCTGGAAGGCCAACCTCGCCTTTGCTGGACGCGTACCGGGTGCAGGCCTGGATCTGCTTGCGCTCGGCGGCGGGCCATAGGCGGGCGCGATCATACAGATGGGTCAGTTCATGCAGGACGGTCGCCAGCAGTTCCTGACGCACCGTGCCGTGTGGTCGATCCGTCTTCGTAGTCGCAGCGGTGCCGTCCACAAGGCTTGGCAGCAAGCGACGATTGAGTTCGAGGCTGGACACCAGCGAGGCCTGCCCATAAGCCTCGTCTGGCATCTTTGTGCTCCAGCTGACGTCGATACGTCGATCCAGCCGGGATTTGAACTGTGGTGGAAGCGCTTGCAGTGCCTCATCCAGCAATGCCTGGCTGGCCCTTTGTTGTTGCGGATCAAGGCCATCGGGTTTGAGGACCAGTTGCAGGTCCGCTAACACGGGGGGAGCGAGCAGCGTCAGTGCGCAGCCCAGCAGCCAGGCACGCATGGGGTTCACAGGGCCAGGATAGCTTCGGCCAGGGCTTGGTCGCTGGCGTCACGTGCCTCGGGTACACGCTGGCGTAGTGTATCGAACGCTGCTTCGAGCTGTGCACCGCGGATTTCACCGTTGCTGGCGACGTAGCTGGCGGCATCGTCATGGGCTTCGCGGACTACTTTGGCGTCGCGGATAGACGTTGTCGTGTCGGAGGTGAAGTCGATCGAGCGGCCAAATGCACGAACGATAATGTTGCTGGTGGCCACCAGGGTGTGTGCCTGGGCCAGGTCGGCCATCAGCATTAGGCCGAGGGTGGCGGCAATCAGCGGGTTACGCATGGAGCATCTCCGGTAATACAGGTGTGGTCATTGGACGAGAATTGCCTGCGCCAGTTCAAGGTCGCTGGCATGAAGTTTGGGGTGAGTTTCACGCAGTCGGTCCAGCGCAGCCTGCAGGTGAGCACCGCGCAACATGCTGGCGCTGGCGACGAATACTGCCGCATCGTCCTTGGCTGCCAGTATCAATTTACGGTCGAAGGGTGCCGAGGTGACCTTGCTGGTGGCATAGCCGCTGGCGACGAGACTCTGGGTGGTCAGGTCAAGGGCTTGGACGGTGCCGGCCCAGCACAACGCAAGCAATAGCAGTAATGGATAACGCATGGTTCTCTAAGGGCTGGTGAATCAGGCGGCAAAGGCTATCCCAATGTGTCGGTCTGAACCAGCCTGAAGAGTCCGGCTGTTTTGCATGTTGTTACATAACTGTGCCGGACTCCAATCACGGTCAAATGGCCAGAATGGCTTGTGCCAACTCTGCGTCGCTGGCTTGAAGTGCCGGTGTTTGTTGGCGGATATGCGCCAGTGCGCTTTCCAGTTTTACACCGCGGATCTCGCCTTTGCTGGCAACGAAGCTGGCAGCGTCGTCACGGGCAGCACGAACGATTTTATCGTCACGGAAGGATGAGGTGACATCGGAGGTGGCGTCGGTGGACGCTCCTAAGCCCCGAACCACGGTATCGGTGGTGACGACGAAGCTGGTTGCATTGGCTGTCGAAGCCAGGGCCAGCATCAGCGCGGTGCCAAGCAAGCGTGAACGGAACATGGGGTCTATCTCCTTTAGAGAGCAGTGTTGAGTAGCTGTTTAAGCGTACCACGACGACGCCACATGCGAGGCGTACGTGGGGGAGCCAGCGTTGTTAGCAGTAGGACCGTTACCATGCCATTTCGTTGCGCGGTGCCTGTATCGTGAACGCCCTGATTAAACTGTACTTGTCGTTTTTTGTATTTTAAAAACTGTACATGTTCGTGCTGTAAGCGCTCTAGCCCGGGCCTCAGAACGAAAAAACCCGTCAGCAGTCTCCTGCGACGGGTTTTAAGGATTTCGAGGTGCCGGCGTGGCCGGCGAGCCCTGCATTAGCGCCAGAAAGGCTTGCTCAGCTCTTCGTAGCGTTGTGCTTCGCTGATGCCAGCATCGGCCAGAAGGCGCGAATCCAGGCGAGCCAACTGGTGGCGGCTGGAGATACGGCGTTGCCACAGCAACAGGTTCGACAGCAAACGCAGCGGCAAAGAAGCGTTGGATTTTTCGGCGCTGTTTTCAAAAACCAGATCGGAACTGAGGGTACGTTCCATGATGTCATCCTTCCGCTTATGGCGGCATTAGGTAGTGATTTAACTGATGCCAATGATCCTCCTCTTCGGTCGATTCCTCTAGATACAGTTCATATGGATTGTGATGGTCCAGTTAACTGTTTTAGAGGACTGTTGCACTCGAAATGGACGCAACTGTACCGGTCTGCACTGGTATGGTGCGATTGCTCTTGGGGAAGGGGGTAAAAGCGAGGAAATTCCCGGAAAATAACCGGTACAGTAGAACAGTTTTATTGATTGGTGCGCTGTAGCTGTTCAGCTGGCGTGCATTGCGCCGCACCAACTGAACAGCTGCGCTGGGGATTAACCGACGAGCATGCGACCGGTTTCTTCCAGGTTTTCGTGCCAAGACAGCGCTTCACGCAGGATATGCGGGGTATGACCACCGCGCTCGCAGGCACGGGTGAAGTAGTCATTCAGCGCTTCGCGGTAGTCCGGATGCACACAGTTGTCGATGATCACGCGGGCGCGCTCACGTGGAGCGAGGCCGCGCAGGTCGGCCAGGCCCTGCTCAGTGACCAGAATGTCGACGTCATGCTCGGTGTGGTCGACGTGGCTGACCATTGGAACAACGCTGGAAATCGCGCCGCCTTTGGCAATGGACTTGGTCACGAAGATCGCCAGGTGGGCGTTACGTGCGAAGTCGCCGGAACCACCGATACCGTTCATCATGCGGGTGCCACAGACGTGAGTCGAGTTGACGTTGCCGTACAGGTCGAACTCCAGTGCAGTGTTGATACCGATGATGCCCAGGCGGCGAACCACTTCAGGGTGGTTGGAGATTTCCTGTGGACGCAGTACCAGCTTGTCCTTGTACTTCTCCAAGTGGCCAAACACGTCGGCATTGCGGCGGCTCGACAGAGTGATCGAGCTGCCCGACGCGAAGTTCAACTTGCCTGCGTCGATCAGGTCGAAGGTCGAGTCCTGCAGTACTTCGGAGTACATGGTCAGGTCTTCGAACGGCGAGTCGATCAGACCACACATTACCGCGTTGGCGATGCTGCCGATACCGGCCTGCAGCGGGCCAAGCTTGTTGGTCATGCGCCCGGCATCAACTTCCTGCTTGAGGAAGTTGATCAGGTGGTTGGCGATGCCCTGAGTTTCGCTGTCCGGCGGCAGTACCGTGGACGGCGAATCTGGCTTGTCAGTGATCACGATGGCGACAATTTTTGCCGGGTCGATCGGGATCGCGGTGCTACCGATACGGTCGTCAACCTTCACCAGCGGAATCGGCGTACGGGTTGGACGATAGGTCGGGATGTAGATGTCGTGCAGACCTTCCAGGTTCGGATTGTGCGCCAGGTTGATCTCGACGATCACATGTTTGGCGAAAATTGCGAAGCTGGCCGAGTTACCCACAGACGTGGTCGGAACGATATGACCTTGTTCGGTGATCGCCACTGCTTCGATAACCGCGATGTCTGGCAGCTTGAGCTGCTGGTTACGCAGTTGCTCAACCGTTTCCGACAGGTGCTGGTCGATGAACATCACCTGGCCTTCGTTGATGGCCTTGCGCAGTGTGTTATCAACCTGGAACGGCATGCGTCGAGCGAGTACGCCAGCTTCGGTGAGCTGCTTGTCGAGATCATTGCCCAGGCTGGCGCCGGTCATCAGGCTGATCTTCAGCGGCGAATTCTTGGCGCGTTCGGCCAGCGCTTGAGGAACGGCTTTGGCTTCACCGGCACGGGTGAAACCGCTCATGCCGACGGTCATGCCGTCCTGAATCAGGCCAGCGGCATCAGCCGCACTCATTACTTTGCTGTGCAGGGAGGATAAGCGAATTCGATCACGGTACATGGATTGTTATCTCGATCTCGGGCTACTAAAGCTAGGCCTCCAGTCTAGTGATTTAGAAAGGGTTCGTCCCACGACCAAGGTCGAATGCCCGGGCTATAAACAGGGCCTTTTGTCGGTGATATCGGGCAGCAAAAAGCCCCAGCCGAACCGCGCTGGGGCTTCTGTGGTTTTGCCTCGGGGTCAGTCGACGGCTTTGACCATGTCTTCAATGACTTTCTTGGCGTCGCCGAAGACCATCATGGTCTTGTCGAGGTAGAACAGTTCATTGTCCAGGCCTGCATAACCACTGGCCATGGAGCGCTTGTTGACGATGATGGTCTTGGCCTTGAAGGCTTCGAGGATCGGCATGCCAGCAATGGGTGACTTGGGATCGTTCTTCGCCGCCGGGTTGACCACGTCGTTGGCACCCAGCACCAGCACCACGTCGGCCTGGCCGAATTCGGAGTTGATATCCTCCATCTCAAAGACCTGGTCGTAAGGCACTTCGGCTTCGGCCAGCAGTACGTTCATGTGTCCAGGCATCCGACCGGCTACCGGGTGGATCGC
>NZ_MBPN01000102.1 GCF_001695625.1 Pseudomonas defluvii | reverse complement strand
ACATAAAAAAAGCCCAGTTCCACCTGGAACTGGGCTTTTTTTGAATACTGTCGCGAATTAACGCTTCGAGTATTGCGGACGCTTACGTGCTTTACGCAGACCCACTTTCTTACGCTCGACTTCACGAGCATCGCGGGTGACGTAGCCAGCGCGACGCAGAGCGCTACGCAGGGTTTCGTCGTAGTCCATCAGAGCGCGAGTGATACCGTGACGGATAGCACCGGCTTGACCGCTGACACCACCACCGATAACGGTGACGTAGATGTCGAACTTCTCGGTGGTTTCAGTCAGTTCCAGCGGCTGGCGAACGACCATGCGCGCGGTTTCACGACCGAAGAACGTCTCGAGAGAACGGTTGTTGATGGAGATGTTGCCAGTGCCCGGACGCAGGAAAACGCGAGCGGTTGCGGTCTTGCGACGGCCAGTGCCGTAATTTTGAGTCGCCGACATAATGAACTATTCCGTTAAATCTTCAGTTCTTGGGGCTGCTGAGCAGTATGAGGGTGAGTAGCGCCCGCATAGACTTTCAGCTTACGGTACATGTCGCGACCCAGTGGGTTCTTAGGCAGCATGCCTTTAACCGCGGTCTCGATCACGCGCTCTGGGGCCTTGGCGATCAACTTCTCGAAGTTGATTTCCTTGATACCGCCCGGGAAGCCGGAGTGGGAGTAGTACATTTTGTCCGAAGTTTTGGCGCCAGTCACACGCACCTGCTCGGCATTGATAACGACGATGTAGTCGCCGGTGTCAACGTGAGGGGTGTATTCTGGTTTGTGCTTGCCACGCAGACGGCTAGCGATTTCGGTAGCCAGACGACCCAGGGTCTGACCAGCGGCGTCAACTACGAACCAGTCGCGCTTTACTGTTTCCGGTTTAGCAGTAAAAGTTTTCATTCTTTATAGCCTCAGAGGCCGCCCAGCGAAAATAAGACGGCAGATCTTACTGGATAGTGCGCACCTTGACAAGTCAAGGACACAGCCGCACACGGACGCTATCGGGGGCTCGGGTCAGCGCGTCCAATATTCGGCAGGGTTCTTCGGTACGCGGGGCATCACTTCCGCAGCACAGAGAGGGGCTGAATTATCCAGATTGCGAAAAAAAATTCAACCTGCTTTTATGCTTCTTTTGCCTTGGGAGATGCAAATGGACTACCGCCAACTGGGCCGCAGCGACCTGAACGTAAGCGCCCTGTGCCTGGGCACCATGACCTGGGGCGAGCAAAACAGCCAGGCCGAAGCCTTCGCCCAGATCGAGCGAGCCAAGGCAGCCGGCATTAACTTCATCGACACGGCAGAAATGTACCCCGTGCCCCCACGCCCGGAAACCTATGCCGCCACCGAGCAAATCATCGGCAATTGGTTCAAGCAGCACGGTGACCGCGCCGACTGGGTTCTCGCCAGCAAGGTGGCCGGCCCAGGCAATGGCATCAGCCACATTCGCGACGGCCAGCTGAAACACAATCGCCAACACATCGTTGCCGCACTCGACGACAGCCTCAAGCGCCTGCAGACCGACTGGATCGACCTTTACCAACTGCACTGGCCAGAGCGCAGCACCAACTTTTTCGGCAAGCTGGGCTACCAGCACCTGCCTCATGACCACTTCACCCCGTTGGAAGAAACCCTGGAAGTCCTCGACGAGCAGGTCAAGGCCGGCAAGATCCGCCACATCGGCCTGTCCAACGAAACCCCGTGGGGCACCATGAAGTTCCTGCAACTGGCAGAAAGCCGCGGCTGGCAGAGGGCAGTCTCGATACAGAACCCCTACAACCTGCTCAACCGCAGCTTTGAAGTCGGCCTGGCGGAAATTGCCATCCGCGAACAGTGCGGCCTGCTGGCCTATTCGCCACTGGCCTTTGGCATGCTCTCGGGCAAATACGAGAACGGTGCGCGCCCTGCCAAGGGCCGCCTGACGCTGTTCAGTCGCTTCTCTCGCTACTCCAACCCACAGACCGTTACGGCCTGCAGCCGTTATGTGACGCTGGCCCGCGAGCATGGCCTGGACCCGGCACAAATGGCCTTGGCGTTCGTCACTCAGCAGCCCTTCGTCACCAGCAACATCATTGGCGCCACGTCACTGGAACAACTGGAGAGCAACCTGGGCAGCCTTGAACTCAAGCTGAGTGATGAGCTACTGGCCAGCATCGAAGCCATCCATCAGGACCAACCCAACCCTGCACCTTGAAGGGCAGTAGCGTACCCGCGGCAAACGCGGGTACGCAGGGTAGACATCACCGGCAAAAAATAAGACGATCCAGCCGGTGATTGACCACTTTCCCCTATAAGAATAACGAAATGATCTTTACCCAACCCTCCGCGTCGCTGCGGCGCGTCAGCATTCTGGCCATCGATAAGGTGTTCGCTTCAACCCTGATGCAGGCCAAGGACTTCTTCCATCTGGCCAGCCTGCGTTATAGCAAGCAACTGGGACTGGGCCTCAAGCCCATGTTTGAAACACGCCTGGTCAGCCCCGACGGCAACCCTGTGAACAGCTTTAGCGATGTGCTGATACCGGTAGACGGCGGCCTGGAACAGGCCGATATCATCATCCTGCCGGCGTTCTGGGATGACTTCGATGCCCTGTGTCAGCGCTACCCGCAGATCCTGCCCTGGCTACGTGAGCAACATGCTGCTGGCGCCGTCCTCTGCGGTGAAGCCAGCGGAGTGTTCTGGCTGGCCGAGGCCGGGCTGCTCGACGGCAAGGAGGCCACCACCTACTGGCGCTTCTTTAATACCTTCGCCGAACGCTTCCCCAAGGTCAGCCTCAACCAGGACAAGCACCTGACCGATGCCGACAACCTGTACTGCGCAGGCGGCCCCACCTCAGCCTGTGATCTCTACATCTACCTGATCGAACGCTTCTGCGGCGCCAACGTGGCCCAGGCAGTGTCCCGCGACATCCTTTACGAGGTACAGCGCAGCTACACGCCTGGACGCATGGGTTTTGGTGGGCAGAAACTGCATCAGGACCTGATCATCCTGCAAATCCAGCAATGGCTCGAAGAACACTTCGCCGACAAGTTTCGCTTTGAGGACGTGGCCCGCAACCACGGCATGAGCATTCGCAATTTCATGCGTCGCTTCCAGGGCGCCACGGGTGACAAGCCCCTGCACTATCTGCAGCGTTTGCGGATCGAAACAGCCAAGGGCTTGCTGTCCGGTACGCGCAAGAGCATCAAGACGATCAGCTATGAGGTGGGGTATGACGATGCGAGCTTCTTCGCACGACTGTTCCGCCAGCACACGGCACTGTCACCAAACCAGTACCGCCAGCAGTTCATGCAAGAAGCTTGAGCGACCGCATCACAGGCAGGCCTGCCTCGCGCAGCACAGGGTGCTCAGCGCGAGGGCAGGCTTTGCCAGACGGGCATAACGCGGCTTAAGGACGATGCGCCCGCGCCAGGAACTCGTGGGACTGCATCTCCAGCAAGCGGCTCAGGGTACGCTGGAACTCGAAACTCAAGCGTCCGCCGGTATACAGGTCCTTCAGTTCGACCTCGGCAGAGATGATCAGCTTCACGTTCCGGTCATAGAACTCATCGACCATGTTGATGAAGCGACGAGCGATATCGTCGGTCGCCACGCCCATCTGCTCGACACCACTGAGCAGCACGGCATGGAAAATCTTGCCCAACTCGATGTAGTCGTTCTGGCTACGCGGCCCATCACACAGTTCGCGGAAGTCGAACCAGGCCACGTCGTCACAGGTACGCAACGCAAGAATTTCCCGGTTCTCGATGACCAGCACGTCATTCTCAACAGCCTGGGTGCATTCCGGCGTCAGGGCGCGGAAACTCTTGCGCAGGCTCTCGTGAGCGGCTTCATCGAGCGGGTAATGGAACAGCTCGGCCTGCTCCAGGTGACGCAGACGGTAGTCGACGCCACTGTCGACGTTGACGATCTCGGTGTTCTGCTTGATCAGGGCAATGGCCGGGAGGAAGCGCGCACGCTGCAGACCGTCCTTGTACAGACCATCAGGGACGATGTTGGACGTTGCCACCAGCGTAACGCCGTTCTTGAACAGTTCTTCCATCAGGGTACCGAGGATCATCGCGTCGGTAATGTCGGAAACGAAGAACTCGTCGAAGCAAATCACCCGCGCCTCTTCAGAGAAACGCTTGGCAATGATCGTCAGCGGGTTCTTCTCGCCCTTGAGGGTTTTCATTTCCTCGTGGACCCGCTTCATGAAGCGGTGGAAGTGCGTACGCACCTTCTGCTTGAACGGTAGCGCCTCGAAGAAGGTATCGACCAGGTAGGTCTTGCCCCGCCCTACCCCACCCCAGAAATACAGGCCTTTGACAGGTACCTGCTCTTTCTTGCCAAACAGTTTGCCAAACACGCCTGGCTTGCTGTTCTGCGCCGCGATCAAATCGTCGTACAGGCGCTGGAGGTGACGCACCGCTGTTTCCTGCGCCGCGTCATGGAAGAATTCGGGACGTTTCAGATCTGCTTGATATCGTTCTAGGGGCGTCATAATTCGTTAGCAAGGCAACAAAAGCGGGCCGTCACTGTAGCGACGGCCCCGGTTATTGGCAATCAGACTTCCGATAGCCTGTTTAGTCCTGTTGTGGCTGCAAGGCCACGCGCAAGCTCTCAATGGCCGCGTCGCGCGCCGCCGCGTCGCTGAACTGCGGGCCATCGGCGACACATTCGCCTTCCAGCCAGAGGCTGAAGCCCAGGCCTTCACTGCGTACATCCAGTGCTTGCCCCTGCTGCAGTTGCTTGGTCACGGCACCGGCAGTCTTGCCGTCGGCAAAGTGACGCGACAGCAGCAGTTGCTCACCATCAGCGGCCAGCAGACGGAAACGGAAGCTGCCGTCATCTTCACGGAAACTGACGAAGCGCGCGGCCTTGGCAGCCTTTTTCTTGACCTCGACAGGCCCCTGCACAATGTTGCGGAACGAGCGCAAGCCAACCGCTTCACGCAGTTGTTCAAGAAACGGCGTAGCGACCTTGCGCGCCTTCTGTGCGCCGGCCAGGAGGATATCTTCCAGGTCAGCAGGTCGCGCGATCAACTGATGGTAGCGCTCACGCGCCTCGCTCAACTGGCCATCGAGCAACTGGAACAGGCGCTGCTTGGCCTCGCCCCAGCCCAAGCCCTGCAGCAGTTCAGTGCGGAACTCTGCCGCCTGGTCCGGCGTAGCGAATGCCTGGAACAGGGTGAACAGGTGGGCGTTGTCCGGATCCTTCGCTTCCCCTGGTGCACGCGAGTCGGTGACGATGCGCGAGATCGCGTCTTTCATCTCCTTGGCACTGCTGAAAAGCGGAATGGTGTTGTCGTAGCTCTTGGACATCTTGCGCCCGTCGAGGCCTGGCAGGGTCGCCACGCTCTCCTCGATCAGGGCTTCGGGCATGACAAAGAACTCCTTGCCCTGACCGAACAGGTGGTTGAAACGCTGACCGATATCACGCGCCATTTCCACGTGTTGAATCTGGTCACGGCCCACCGGCACCTTGTGCGCGTTGAACATCAGGATGTCGGCAGCCATCAGCACCGGGTAGCTGTAAAGGCCCATGCTGATGCCCGCATCCGGGTCTTCACCGTTTTCCAGGTTCTTGTCCACGGACGCTTTGTAGGCATGGGCGCGGTTGAGCAGGCCCTTGGCAGCGACACAGGTCAGCAGCCAGGTCAGCTCTGGAATTTCAGGGATATCGGACTGACGGTAGAACGTGACCCGCTCAGGATCCAGACCACCGGCCAGCCAGGTCGCCGCGATTTCGAGGCGCGAGCGCTGGATACGCTGCGGGTCATCGCACTTGATCAGGGCGTGGTAGTCGGCCAGAAAGTAGAACGAGTCGACATTGTCCTGGCGGCTGGCCAGGATCGCCGGGCGGATGGCACCGGCGTAGTTGCCCAGGTGGGGCGTGCCCGTGGTGGTGATACCGGTAAGGATACGAGTGGTCATGGGTAATCGCTTATCAGGCTTGTATCAGTTCGAAAGGCGCGGCAGCACCAGATCCTTGAGGTCGGTCAGCTTGCCATGAAAAAAGTGTCCGCATTCTGCCACTTTCAGCAGCTCATGGGGGCGCGACAGTGCAGCAGACCAGTCATAGACCAGTTGCGGCGCAACCACTTCATCGGTATCTGGCTGAATCACGATCAGCGGGCAGCCCTGCGGCAACACGTCATTGGCGCTCAGGCGCATGACCGCCGGGGCCACCATGAACAGCCGGGCCAGCGGTACGCCAGCAGCCTCCAGACGACCGCCAAGGCTGGCGGCGACAAATCCACCGAACGAGAAGCCAAACAACGTCAATGGCAATTCAGGATGTTTTTCACGCACCCAGGCGGCCACCGTCTGAGCGTCATCGACCTCACCACTGCCCATATCATGGCTGCCAGCGCTGGCACCGACGCCGCGATAATTGAAGCGTAAAGTGATGTAACCAGCATCACGTGCCGTACGCTGCAAGGTGGAAACCACCTTGTTGAGCATGGTACCGCCCTGAACGGGGTTAGGGTGGCAGAGCAAGGCCACGCCACGGGCGTCGGCCACATCGAGGTACAAGGCTTCGAGCTGGCCAACCGGGCCATCGATGAATACGGGGGTTTCGCGGATAAGCAAGGAAGAACTCCGTGACCTCGGAAAGGGTCGACTCGTCTAGCTGAATGATTCTGTCTGAGATATTTGCGATAGTTCGCGGTATACAGCGCAGGTCCGAGCCGTTAACGTAAAGCAAAGCCGTTTATAGAGGAAGGACTCGTGGAACTCTCGCTCTTAGTTTGGTTGTTGCCGACCCTGGCCCTGGCAGTAGGTGTCGTTGTTGGTTTCCTGGTCGCCCGCCTGTTGCCCAATGCCGCGCCGAGCAGCACCCAGCGGCAACTGGACGAAATTCAGGAACGTTTCGACAATTATCAGAACGAAGTGGTCACCCACTTCAACAGCACTGCAGCGCTGGTGAAAAAGCTCACGCAAAGCTATCAGGATGTTCAGGACCATCTGACTGAAGGCGCCAACCGCCTGGCCTTGGACGAACTCACCCGTCAACGCCTGCTGGCCTCGCTGCACGCCGAGACACCACAGGCAACTCGCGAGCGCCTGACGCCTCCTCGCGATCAGGAAGCACCGAAAGACTACGCACCGAAGACGCCAAACGCCCCAGGCATGCTCGACGAGCATTACGGGCTCAAGCGCAACTGACCGAAGCCATCGCAGGCAAGCCTGCTCCAACACAGACCGAGCAACCTGTGGGAGCCGGGCTTGCCCGCGATACAAACGCCGCGAACTCAGGGGCACTCCACCAAAGCTATCGCAGGCAAGCCTGCTCCAACAGAGCCCGTGCCAGCCTGTGGGAGCCGGGCTTGCCCGCGATACAAACGCCGCGAACTCAGGGGCACCCCGCGGGCGCCATCGCAGGCAAACCTGCATCCCATATCAGCTATACCATGGCGCCGTCTCGCTACAGACGGGATACCGCGCTACAGCCTGCTCCAGCACACTCGGTGCCAACGACCCGTTCTGCACCAGGCTATGCAGGCTGGCCAGGACAATGCTGAAGCGGTCGACCTCAAAGAACCGACGTAACTGCTGCCGCGTATCGCTGCGACCGAAACCGTCAGTGCCCAAGGTGGCATAAGGCGCCGACAGGTACTCGGCAATCAACTGCGGCCAGGCCCGCACATAATCACTGGCAGCGACGACCGGCGCGCTCCCCCCCAGGCACTGCTGGACGTAACTGGCCGCTACCCCTGCCTTCGCGCAACGGCCTGCACGTTGTGCATCGCGCGCATCGCGAGCCAGCTCACTGAAGCTTGTGACACTGAACACCTCACTTTCAACCTGCCACTCGTTCGCCAGCAGCTCACTGGCGGCAATCACCTCTCGCAGAATCGCCCCGGAGCCCAGCAGACGTACGCGTCCAGTGGCGTGCTCCAGCGAGTGCTCAGTGAACCGGTACATACCTCGCAGCACCCCTGCATGAGCGGCCTCGGGCAGCGAGGGCTGTGGATAGCTTTCGTTCATCACTGCGATGTAGTGGAACTCGTCGCACTGTTCGCCGAGCATCCGCCGCGCAGCATGCTCCAGAATGACCGCCAACTCACCCGCGAAGCATGGCTCCCAGGCCCGGCAATTGGGCACCATGGACGCCATCACCACGCTGGAACCATCCTGATGCTGCAGGCCTTCACCGCCGAGCGTGGTACGCCCGGCGGTAGCCCCCAGCAGGATGCCCCGGGCACGCTGGTCGGCGGCGGCCCAGATCAGGTCGCCCACCCGCTGGAAACCGAACATCGAGTAATAGATATACACAGGCAGCATCGGTTCGCCGTGCACCGCATACGACGTGGCAGCCGCGACCCAGGAGGACAGCGCCCCAGCTTCGGTAATGCCCTCTTCCAACAACTGACCGTCTTGCGCTTCCTTGTAGAACAACAGTGAACCGGCATCTTCCGGCTCGTAGCGCTGCCCCTGCGGCGAGTAGATACCGATCTGCCGGAACAGGCTGGCCATGCCGAATGTGCGCGCCTCATCCGCCACGATCGGCACAATACGCGGCCCCAGCTCCGGTGCTTTCAACCAGGCGCTGAGTACGCGAACCGCCGCCATGGTGGTAGACATTTCCTTGCCATCCGCCTGCAGCGCAAACCCTGCACTGGCATCCAGCGATGGCACCGGTATCGACCGAACCTCACTGCGACGCGCTGGCAAAAAGCCCCCCAGTGCCGCACGACGCGCTTGCAGATAGCGCATTTCCGGGCTGTCCTCCGGTGGACGGTAGAAGCGCAGCTGTTCGACATCGGCATCCGAGAGCGGCAGATGGAAGCGGTCGCGATAGGCCAAGAGGGCCTGCACATCGAGTTTTTTCGCCTGGTGCGCGGTCATCCGCGACTCACCAGCAGCACTCATGCCATAGCCCTTCTTGGTCTTGGCCAGGATCACTGTTGGCCGCCCCTTACAGGCCTTGGCGGCAGCGAAGGCGGCATACAGCTTGCGAAAATCGTGACCACCGCGCTTCAGGGCGTTGATCTCGGCCGAGCTCATGTGCGCCACCAACTGCTGCAACGCCGGGCTCTGATTGAAGAAATGCTCGAGATTATAGGCGCCGTCATTGGCCCCCAAGGTCTGGAACTGCCCGTCGGGGGTCGCCGCAAGCTGACGCAACAACACATGCTCGCTGTCGCGGGCAAACAGGGCGTCCCACTCCGACCCCCACAGCACCTTGATCACCTGCCAGCCAGCACCGCTGAACAGGGCTTCCAGCTCCTGGACAATCTGTCCATTGCCCCGTACGGGCCCGTCCAGGCGCTGCAAGTTGCAGTTGACCACGAACGTCAGGTTATCCAGTTGCTCACGGGCCGCCAGGGTCAGCCCGGCAATGGACTCCGGCTCGTCCATCTCACCATCACCGAACACGCCCCAGACATGCCGAGCACGCGTATCCGCCAAGCCTCGATGCTGCAGATAACGCATGAAGCGCGCCTGGTAAATCGCACTGATTGGCCCGATTCCCATCGAACCGGTGGGGAACTGCCAGAAGTCAGGCATCAACCAGGGATGCGGATAAGAACACAGGCCGCCACCCTCGACCTCCTGCCGATAGCGCGACAGTTGCGCCTCACTCAGTCGCCCTTCAAGGAACGCCCGGGCGTAAACACCAGGGGCTGAATGCGGCTGAAAAAACACCAGGTCGGCGTGCTGACGATCACCGCCCTTAAAGAAATGCTGAAAACCCACTTCGAAAATTTCGGCGGCCGAAGCGTAGCTGGCGATATGCCCACCCAGATCACCGTAGGCATGGTTGGCCCGAACCACCATTGCCAACGCATTCCAGCGCAGCAAACGGGTAATCCGCTCTTCAATTTCCAGGTCACCGGGATAGGCGCCCTGCTGCTCTACCGACAACGTATTGCGGTACGCCGAATACGCCTGAGCACCGCGCTCTAGGCCCAACTCACGGGCGTGCGCCTCCAGTTGCTCCAGCAAAAAACGCGCACGCGCCGGGCCACAATGCCGCAAGGTCGAGTCCAGCGCATCCAGCCACTCGGCCGTTTCGCCCGGATCGGGATCGACCTGCGGGTCATGTCCAGGCTGCCCTGCCATACCGTCGCCAGGCACACGGTTCATCATTGCCACCATCGCATTGACCCCATCCATGTCAGTTCAGGCACAGGCCTTCAATGCCTGCGCGATGTCTGCCAGCAGGTCATCGATGTCTTCCAGCCCCACCGACAACCGCACCAACCCCTCGGAGATACCGTACTGGGCCCTCTCCTGCGGGGTATAGCTGGAATGGGTCATGCTCGCCGGGTGTTGGGCCAGCGATTCGGCATCGCCCAGACTGACGGCACGGCTGAACAACTGCAGGGCATTCATGAAACGCCGACCGGCGGCAATGCCACCCTTGAGTTCAAAGGCAATCATCCCGCCCGGCAAGCGCATTTGCCGCTGTGCCAGTTCGTATTGGGAAAAACCTGGCAAGCCGGGGTAGTTGATCAACTCCACCTGCGCTTGTTCGGCGAGGAGCTCAGCAATGGCCTGCGCATTACTGCAGTGGCGCTCCATACGCAGCGTGAGCGTCTTCAGGCCGCGCATCAGCAGCGAGGCGTCATGCGGCGAGAGGACAGCGCCGGTCATGTCCTTGAGGCCTTCCAGGCGAATACGGTCAACCAGCGCCTTGCTGCCGATGACCAGGCCAGCGGTGATATCACCGTGACCACTGAGGTATTTGGTTGCCGAATGCACCACCAGATCCGCGCCCAGCTCCAGTGGACGCTGCAGGTACGGCGTGCAGTAGGTGTTGTCGACCACGACGATGATGCCGTGCTGATGGGCAATTTTCGCCACGGCGGCAATGTCTGTCAGATGCATGTTCGGGTTGGCTGGCGATTCGAAGTAGATCACCCGCGTGGCCGGAGTGATCGCGTTTTCGAGCGCTTGCAGGTCACTCATATCGACATGCCGCGAGGTGACACCGAACTCGCCAATGCCGTGGTGCAAGAACGCGAAAGTGCAGCCGTACAAGGTACGCCCTAACAGAATTTCGTCGCCAGGACGCAGCAAGGTCCATAACGTGGAGGTAATCGCCCCCATACCCGACGCCAGCGCCAGCCCGGCCTCGCCGCCTTCCAGCGAAGCCATGCGCGCCTCCAGCAAGGCCAGGGTAGGGTTGGAAATACGGCTGTAGAAGTACCCTGCCTCTTCCCCCGCAAAGCACGCTGCACCGTACTCAACCGTCGGAAATGCGAACGTGGCAGTCTGGTAGATCGGCGGCACCAGTGCACCGTTGTGTGCCAACGGATCGTAACCATGGTGAATGGCACGCGTAGAAAAACCGGATTTATTGTTGGAGTCGCGCATGGCAACAGCCTCTTATGGTTTGCTATAAGCTTATGCCACTCAAGTGCTGATATTTTTCCAAATAAACCCAGCTTTCTCGGCAATTATTAGCATAAAAACAACAATAAAAGACCGTGGAGGGCAAATCATGCCTAACGCCATCGACCGTACCGACCGTGCCCTGCTGGGGGCCTTGCAAGACAATGCCCGGCTCACCGTCGCCGAGCTGGCCGACAGCGTCTCACTGACCACCTCCCCCTGTTGGCGGCGAGTCAAACTGCTGGAAGAGACCGGCTACATCACCGGCTACCAGGCCATCCTCTCGCCCAAGGCCCTGGGGTTTGGCGTGACCGCGTTCGTGAGCATCATGATGGACTCGCACACCAAGGAAATGGCGCGCGCCTTTGAGCAACGGCTCATGGAAATTCCAGAGATCGTCGCCTGCCACAACATCTCCGGCCGCTATGACTTTCTGCTGGAAATCCTCGCACGCGATCTGGAATCGTTCGGCGAATTCACCCGCGAGGTGTTGCAGTCACTACCGGGCGTAAAGGAGATCTACTCGAGCTTTTCCTTCAAGGCGGTGAAAGAGCGGCGGGTGATACCGGTGTCGGAAAAACATATTTAGTCCATCGCCGGACTCAATCATTTAACCGAAATTTCCCACAAGACAATCAGAAACCTTGGCAGCAGGCTAATGAATACTCACTCATTAGCCTGCGATGCAAGCCACAAAAAGCACCCCTCAACGAGGTATCGAGGCATGACGACATTGCTAGTCTTCATCGCCCCACACCAGCCGAGAGGACACCATGAAGCACGTATTGGCGCTTTTGATAGCCGCACTCACCGCCGCATGCACCAATGGGCATTTCATTCTACAAAAGCATGACCCAGAGCGAGCCCATCGCTGCAAAATGGACGCTAACAGGCCGGAATGCTCCATCAACTGATGTTTAAAAACGCCACTCAATAGGAAAATTGAACAATTCCCTATACGGCTCATATGCAGATCTTAAACCGTGAAAAAAGGGGCATGGCTAAAATAAAAAACCCCGCGACAAGCGCGGGGTTTTCGGTCAAGCCAGACGCTTAGATCGCGCCGCGCTTACGCAGCACATCCAGCACCTGCTTCACGCCGTCTTCCAGGCTGACGCTCTGGGTGTCGATCACCAGATCGGCATCCAGTGGTACATCGTACGGGAAGGACTCACCCGGGATGTTGTCGCCACCGGCAGCGTAGAGCCCTTGCGGGTCACGCTCGCGGCAAACCATTGGCGACGCCTGGACGTAGACCGTGACCAGACGCTCCTTGCCGATCAGCGCCTTGGCCTGTTCACGGCCTTCGGCATCCGGCGCGACGAAGGCCGCCAGGGTCAGCAGGCCGGCTTCGTTGAACTGACGCGCAACGTGCGCGGCACGGCGCCAGTTCTCGGTACGCCCGGCGCGGTCCTGTGGCAGGCCCTTGTTCAGGTCATGACGCAGGTTCTGGCCATCGAGCACGTAGACCGCACGGCCCATGTCGAACAGCTTGCGCTCAACGGCATACGCCAAGGTGCTCTTGCCCGCGCCCGACAGGCCGCTGAACAGCACGGTGGCCGGTTGCTGACCGAAACGCAGTGCACGTTCTTCCGTGGCTACGTGAGCCATCTTGCCGTGATGCCCCACCGAACCATGCGGTACAACCGGTGGCGCGATGATCATGCCGGCACCCACGGTGCCATTGGTCAGACGGTCGATGACAATGAAAGCACCAGTGGTGCGGTTGCTGTCATAGCCGTCGAGGGCAATCGGCGCGTCCAGGCTGACCTTGACCCGGCCGATTTCGTTGAGCTGCAACGCACTGGCGGCGCCCTGCTCCAAGGTGTTCACATCAACTTTGTGGGTGATGCTGGCAATCGAGCCCGGAACGTAGCTGGTAGCACGCTTGATGTCGTACTTCTTGCCCGGCAGCATGGGCTCTTCAGCCATCCACACGAGCATGGCATCAAACTGGTCGGTCACCGGTGGAACGTTGTCGGCATGCACCAGCAAGTCACCACGGGAGATGTCGATCTCGTCTTCCATGGTCAGGGTTACGGCCTGGCCTGGGCCTGCCTGTTCCAGCTCACCTTCAAAGGTGACGATGGATTTGACCCGGCTGCTCTTGCCCGACGGCAGAACGACGATCTCGTCGCCCTTGTATACGACACCGCTGGCCAACGTACCGGCAAAGCCGCGGAAGTTCAGGTTCGGACGGTTCACGTACTGCACCGGGAAGCGCAGGTCGGTGAAGTTGCGGTCGGCGGAAACTTCCACGGTTTCCAGAATTTCCATCAGCGCAGGGCCGGTGTACCACGGCGAACGCTCGCTGCGGTTGACCACGTTGTCGCCCTTGAGGGCCGACATCGGTACAAAGTGCAGGCTGCTCGGGTTCAGATTGATGGCATCGGCAAACTTCAGGTAGTCGGCCTTGATCGACTCGAAGACCTGCTCGTCGAAGCCCTTGAGGTCCATCTTGTTGATGGCAACAACGATGTGCTTGATACCCAGCAGCGACGCAATGTAGCTGTGACGGCGGGTCTGGGTCTGCACGCCATAGCGGGCATCGACCAGAATGATCGCCAGGTCGCAGGTAGAAGCACCGGTCGCCATGTTGCGGGTGTACTGCTCGTGGCCCGGGGTGTCGGCAATGATGAACTTGCGCTTGGCGGTGGAGAAATAGCGGTAGGCCACATCAATGGTGATGCCTTGCTCACGCTCGGCCTGCAGGCCGTCGACCAGCAGCGCCAGATCGATGTCTTCGCCAGTGGTGCCGACTTTCTTCGAGTCGCGGGTGATCGCTTCCAGATGGTCTTCGTAGATCATCTTGGAGTCGTGCAGCAGGCGCCCGATCAGGGTGCTCTTGCCGTCATCGACGTTACCGCAGGTCAAAAAGCGCAGCAGTTCTTTACGTTCGTGCTGGGCCAGGTAAGCGAGGATGTCCTCGCTGATCAATTCGGATTGGTGCGACATGCTCTGACCCTAACTTAGAAGTAGCCTTGACGTTTCTTGTCTTCCATCGAACCGGCGCCATCGTGGTCGATGACACGGCCCTGGCGTTCGGACGTTCGCGTCAGGAGCATTTCCTGAATGATGTCCGTAAGGGTTTCAGCTTCGGACTCCACCGCGCCCGTCAACGGGTAGCAGCCAAGGGTACGGAAACGCACTTTCTTCTTGACGATGCGAGCCTTCTCCTCTTCGGAGAGGTGCTCGAGGATGCGCTCGTCGTCGATCATGATCAGCGTGCCGTTCTTCTCGATCACTTCGCGCTCGGCAGCGAAGTACAGCGGCACGATCGGGATACCTTCCAGGTAGATGTACTGCCAGATGTCCAGCTCGGTCCAGTTCGACAGCGGGAACACACGAATCGACTCGCCCTTGTTCACCTTGCCGTTGTAGACGTTCCACAGCTCAGGACGCTGGTTCTTCGGGTCCCAGCGGTGCTTGCTGTCGCGGAACGAGTACACACGCTCCTTGGCGCGGGATTTCTCTTCATCGCGACGAGCACCACCGAACGCGGCATCGAAACCATACTTGTCCAGCGCCTGCTTCAGGCCCTCGGTCTTCATGATGTCGGTGTGCTTGGCACTGCCGTGGGTGAACGGGTTGATACCCTGGGCAACGCCTTCAGGGTTGACGTGGGTGATGAGCTCCAGGCCCATTTCCTCGACCATCTTGTCGCGGAAGCTGTACATCTCCTGGAATTTCCACTGTGTGTCGACATGCATCACTGGAAACGGCAGCTTGCCCGGGAAGAAAGCCTTGCGCGCCAGATGCAGCATCACTGCCGAATCCTTGCCAATCGAGTACAGCATCACCGGGTTATCGAACTCGGCGGCCACCTCACGAATGATGTGGATGCTCTCCGCCTCCAACTGTTTCAAATGCGTCAGTTTGTCGACCATGGCTACTCACGGAAAATCGATCTTATGGACGGCCAGCGGGCCGTGTTCGCGTTCGGCACTCTAGCACAGCGTCCAATTCTATTGAGGAAGCAAACTAGAACGAAACGGTATAAGAATATGCCTAGGGGTTTTGAGTTTCAGATGGGGTTCGGGCAATCGATAAACAGATGCTCCAATGCGAATCGCCGCGCCAGGTAATCGCCCAGTGCCTGCACACCATAACGCTCGGTCGCGTGATGGCCTGCTGCGATAAAGCTGATGCCGTTTTCCCGCGCACTGTGGAAGGTCTGCTCGGACGCTTCGCCACTGAGGTACAGGTCGACACCGGCTGCAATTGCTTGATCAATGTAACCCTGGCCGCCGCCCGTACACCAGCCGACCCTGCGTATAACCCCGTCGCCTTCGATCAGCAGGGGTTCACGCCCCATCACATCCTGCACCTTGCGGGCAAAATCACGCGCAGAAAGCGGTTCGGCCAGCGAGCCGACCAATCCCACTACCCGCGGATTTTCAGGATCCAGAGGGCCTTCAACGGTGATCTCCAGTTGCCGCGCCAGTTGCACGTTGTTGCCGACTTCCGGGTGCAGGTCCAACGGCAGGTGATAGGCCAGCAGGCTCAAATCATGCTTGAGCAAGGTCTTCAGGCGGCGCTGTTTCATGCCGGTGATACAAGGGTTCTCACCCTTCCAGAAATAACCATGATGAACCAGCACCAGGTCAGCGCCGGCCTCGACAGCAGCATCGAGCAACGCCTGGCTCGCAGTGACACCACTGACAATGCGCGTTACCTGTGGGTTGCCCTCGACTTGCAGGCCATTGGGGCAGTAATCCTGAATTTTTGCACTGCCAAGGTAACGGTCGGCTTCCTCGACCAGGGTGCTCAGGGCGACAGCCATGAAAAGACTCCTTAATTCAGCAGTTCAGCGCGGCACAAGGCCTCGTATAATGAACGTCATTATGGGCCGTCGACCGGTTTGGGGAAACCGACGGCATACGCCTGGGGCGCCAGATCAGTTACCGCTATCCGTCATCACGTTGTGCTGTTCCGGCGCAACGCCTGACACAGTATGATCGCGCGCCTTACTACTTCGCGGCCCTCTGCCAACTCCCGAGACTCGTTCAATGCTCAAGGCTTTGCGTTACTTTGGCTGGCCACTGCTGACCGGTGTACTGGTCGCCCTGCTGGTCATCCTGCGCTTCCCACAGTGGGTGGGCTTGCCCAGCCAGGATGTCAATTTGCAGCAGGCGCCGCAAACCACACGCATCATGCAGGGGCCGGTGTCCTACGCCGATGCGGTGAACATTGCCGCTCCCGCCGTGGTCAACCTGTACACCACCAAAATGGTGAACAAGAGCGCTCACCCGCTGTTCGAGGACCCGCAGTTCCGCCGCTTCTTCGGCGATAACCTGCCGAAGCAAAAACGCTGGGAGTCCAGCCTGGGTTCAGCCGTGATCATGAGCCCGGAAGGCTACCTGCTGACCAATAACCACGTGACCGCCGGGGCGGACCAGATTGTGGTGGCGCTCAAGGACGGCCGCGAAACCCTCGCCCGCGTCATTGGCAGCGACCCAGAGACCGACCTCGCGGTCTTGAAGATCGACCTGAAAAACCTGCCCTCAATCACCATTGGTCGCTCCGACGGTATTCATATCGGCGATGTCGCCCTGGCGATTGGCAACCCGTTCGGCGTCGGCCAGACCGTCACCATGGGTATCATCAGTGCCACCGGGCGCAACCAACTCGGCTTGAACACCTATGAAGATTTCATCCAGACGGACGCCGCGATCAACCCGGGCAACTCGGGCGGCGCGCTGGTCGATGCCAACGGCAACCTGACCGGTATCAACACGGCGATTTTCTCCAAGTCCGGCGGCTCGCAAGGCATTGGCTTCGCCATCCCGACCAAGCTGGCCCTGGAAGTCATGAAGTCGATCATCGAGCATGGCCAGGTAATCCGGGGCTGGCTGGGCATCGAAGTACAACCCCTGACTCAGGAACTCGCGGATTCGTTCGGCCTGCAAGGCCGACCAGGCATCATCGTCGCCGGGATCTTCCGCGATGGCCCGGCGCAACAGGCCGGCCTGCAATTGGGCGATGTGATCTTGAGCATCAATGGTGAGGAAGCGGGTGATGGCCGTCGTTCGATGAATCAGGTGGCGCGGACCAAGCCCAACGATAAAGTGACGATCGAGGTGATCCGCAACGGCAAGGCGCTCAAGCTGGTCGCTGAAGTCGGCCTGCGTCCGCCACCCGCGCCGGTGCAGACAGAAA
>NZ_MBPN01000101.1 GCF_001695625.1 Pseudomonas defluvii | reverse complement strand
GCCCAGGCGCGCCAGCTCGACGCTGGAGGCTGCGGTCTCCTCACTGGCAGCGGAGGTCTGGTCGGAGACGTCGCGCACATTCATCACGCTGCGGTTGATCTCTTCTGCCACGGCGCTCTGTTGTTCTGCCGCTGCGGCGATCTGCTGGTTCATCGACTGGATGGACGACACGGTACGGGTGATCGTCTCCAGCGAGGTGCCGGCACGACGGGTCAGTTCGACGCTGCTTTCGGTCAGGCCGCGGCTGCTGTCCATCACGCTGGCCGCTTGCTGGGTGCCGTGTTGCAGGCTGGCGATCAACGCTTCGATCTCCTCGGTCGAGTGCTGTGTGCGTTGTGCCAGGCTGCGCACTTCGTCGGCCACTACGGCAAAACCACGCCCGGCTTCACCTGCTCTGGCAGCCTCGATGGCTGCGTTGAGGGCTAGCAGGTTGGTTTGCTGGGCCACGGCCTTGATCACGTCGAGGACACTACCGATCTTGTCGCTTTCGGTCTTGAGCTGGCTCATGGCTTCGCTGGAGTGTTCCACTTCGGTCGCCAGGCGCTCAATCTGGGCGATGGCCTCGCCCACCACCCGATCTCCTTCGCGGGCCTGCTGGTCGGCCATTACCGCCGCTTCGGAGGCTTCCTCGGCGTTGCGTGCCACTTCCTGCACGGTTGCGGCCATCTCGTTCATGGCCGTTGCGACCTGATCGGTTTCAACCTTCTGGTTGTTGACCCCAGCGCTGGTCTGCTCAGTGACAGCCGACAGCTGTTCGGCTGCGCTGGAAATCTGCGTAACCCCATCGCCGATACCACCGATCAGTTCGCGCAGGTTGTGGGTCATGCGTTGCATGCTGCGTTGCAACTGGCCCAGTTCGTCGCTGCGCTCGACGTTGAGGTGTTGGCTCAGGTCGCCGTCGGCAACACGGTCGACCACGGCCAGCGTATGGCGCAAGGGTACGATGATTTGTCGCGTGATGACCCAGGCGGCGATAACACCCAGCAGCAGTGCCAGGCCTGTGGCGAGTGTGAGCATCAGCTTGGCGTGCTGCGACTCGTCATCGCGCTGCTGGGTTTGCGACAGCGTCAGCTCGCGACTCAGGTCGAGCAACACCTGGCCCTGCTGTGCCATGCGCTGCAGGGCGTGTTCGCTGGCCAATTGGGCGTCACGGTAGAGGCCAACGGCTGCTCGGTAGCCGGCTAGCGCCTGGCCGGCGTTGGTCAGTGACTCAGTGTGCTCGGTCGGCAATTTGTCGATCAGGGCGTTGAGCTGGGCTGCGGCCTGATCGATGGCGGCGGTGGCGGTTTGTTCAAACTCTGGCTTGCCGCTGTAGGTGTAGCCGCGCACTTGAAAGCGCGCATTCTGCAGCAACTTGTCAACGGTCATTGCGCTGTTGAACTGGCTCAAGCTTTCACTTTTGAGCAATTGCTGCTCAATCTGCTCGAGCAGGCCGGCAGCGCGGTCAGCGCTCGTACCCAGTTGCCCACGGCTATGCTCGCGATCTTGTGCCGCCTGTTTGAGGTCGGTAAAGGCTCGCTGGTACTCGGCTACGGCATCGATCTGGCGACCGAGGCGGTCTTTGTCCTGGCTGTCGTTGATGCGCTTGCGCACCTGCTGCAGGTTGTCATCCAGGGCCGCCAAGGCTTTTTCTACATTGGCTGCTGCCTCTGCCGTGCGCTCTTTTTCATAGTTCAGGCGCTGATTGCGTAGCTCCTGGGTCTGCTGGCTCACGCGGGAGATTGCTGCAAGCTTGTCGCCGCGGTCGATAACCCCCTGCAAGCCCTGCCAGCCGGTGAAGGTGATGATCAGGGTTAACAGCAGCACCAGGCCAAAGCCAATCCCGAGTTTCAGGTTAACGCTGAGATTGCCGAGTTGATGGGAGAACCAACGGTACATGGTGCGACTCCTTGCCAGCGGTCGAGGCGATTCATTGTTCTAATGCCAATGCATCGGCCTCGATCATTGAACCTGAAGTCAGAAAAGTCTGGCGAGCAATGCGGTTACTGCCGTTTCCACGCGTAGGATTCGGTCACCGAGCTGTACCGGCGTCAGGCCGGCCTTGTTCAGTAGATCGATTTCATAGGGGATCCAGCCACCCTCCGGGCCAATGGCCAGGGTTACCGGCTCGTTCAGGCCGCGTGGGCAGTGGGGGTGATTACCGGGATGACCGACCAGCCCGAGGGTGCCGGCACTGATGGCTGGTAGGCGATCTTCGACAAACGGCTTGAAGCGCTTCTCGATGATCACTTCGGGCAGCATGGTGTCGCGTGCCTGTTCAAGGCCGAGAATCAACTGCTCGCGAATGGCGTTGGGCTCAAGGAACGGCGTTTGCCAGAAACTCTTCTCGACCCGGTAGCTGTTGACCAGTATCAGTTTCGGTACGCCCATGGTTGCAATGGTCTGGAACACCCGGCGTAGCATCTTGGGACGAGGCAGTGCCAGCACCAGGGTGAGCGGCAGCTTGGCCGGTGGCGGCTGGTCGAAGGTGACCTGCAACTCTGCCTCATGCCCTTCCAGTCGCAATACCTGAGCCTGGCCCATTTGCCCGCCAAGGCGGCCAACCCGCAGGTTGTCACCGACCGCTACCCGGTGAATTTCCTGCATGTGGGTAAAGCGGCGGTCGCCCAGCACCACCCGGTCAGCCGCAACGAAGTCGGCTTCCTCAAGTAACAGCAGGTTCACGCTTGGGTCGCTGGCGGCTGGTCGTTGTGGTCTTGCTCCGGTGCCTCAGGGTGTTCGCTGCGCTTGCGGATCAGGCCGCCGAACAGTACGCCAATCTCGAACAGCAGCCACATGGGCACTGCCAGCAGCGTCTGCGAGAAGATGTCTGGCGGGGTCAGGATCATGCCGACGACGAAGCAGCCGATGATCACGTAAGGGCGTATCTTCTTCAGGTACTTGACGTCGACCACGCCGATCCAGACTAGCAGCACCACCGCCACCGGAATTTCAAAGGCAACGCCGAAGGCGAAGAACAGGGTCATGACGAAGTCCAGATAACTGGCGATGTCCGTCATCATCGAGACGCCTTCCGGTGTCGCACTGGCAAAGAAGCCGAAAATCAGTGGGAACACCAAAAAGTAGGCGAAGGCCATGCCGGCATAGAACAGCAGGATGCTCGATACCAGCAGGGGCACGGCGATACGCTTTTCGTGGCGATACAGGCCCGGCGCGATAAACCCCCAGATCTGATGCAGGATCAGCGGGATCGCCAGAAACAGCGAGACGATCATGGTCAGCTTGAACGGCGTCAGGAACGGCGAGGCCACATCGGTGGCGATCATCGTTGCGTTGGCCGGAAGGTGCGCGCGTAACGGCGCCGACACCAGGGTGTAGATCTGCTGCGCGAAGGAGAACAGCCCGGCGAAGATCAGGAAGATGGCCGCAACACAACGCAACAGGCGTGTGCGCAGTTCAGTGAGGTGTGAAACCAGCGGCATTGGCTGGTCGTTTTCCGGGATATCGCTCATGGGGCTCGCGGCGGTTGTGGCGAATCGTTGAGAGGCGCAGGCGCAGCAGGTGCAGCGGGTGCGTCCGTGGCAGCTGGCGTCTGGCTCGGCGCTGGCTGTGCGGTGCTGCTTTCAGCCGGTGGCTGGAAAGGCTGGGGCGCTACGCTCTGCGGATTGAGGATCTTGCGCGCTTCTTGCTCCATCGAGAGGATGTGCTCGTTGTGCAACTGGCGACGAATTTCGTCGGCGCCGATCTCACGTTCCACTTCCTGCTTGATTGAATTGAAGCTGCGCTTGAGCCGCCCGATCCACAGGCCCGCAGTGCGCGCCGCGCCGGGCAGGCGTTCTGGGCCAAGTACCAGCAAGGCAACCAGGCCGACGAGCAGCAGCTCGGAGAAGCTGATCCCGAACATGGGTTAGTCCTTCCGGACCGGTTCTTGCCGGACGGGTTCTTCGACCTTGTGTGCCTGGCCGTCGATGGTTTGCGATGAGTGTGCCTGGGTAGGTTGGGCAGGCGCTGCGTCGGCGGGCTTGTCTTCCTCGTTCATGGCCTTGCGAAAGCCCTTGATCGATTCGCCCAGGTCGCTGCCGAAGTTCTTCAGCTTCTTGGTGCCGAACACCAGCACCACGACGACCAACAGTACGATCCAGTGTTTCCAGTCAAAAATACCCATGGTGCACTCCTTCGAATTTATTCAGTCAGGTCTGGCTTGCGCGCAGCTTTTTCGGCGTGCCCGGACAGGCCAAAGCGACGGTCCAGTTCGTCCAGTACCGCTTGGGGGTGCTGTCCCAACGAGGCCAGCATTACCAAGCTATGGAACCACAGGTCTGCGGTTTCGTAGATGACATCGCTGTAGTCGCCACTGGCAGCAGCATCCTTGGCAGCAATGATAGTCTCGATCGATTCTTCGCCGACCTTTTCCAGGATTTTGTTCAGGCCCTTGTGGTACAGGCTGGCGACGTAGGAGCTGTCGGGTGCTGCGCCTTTGCGCGCCTCCAGCACTTCGGCCAGACGGGTCAGGGTGTCGCTCATGTCAGTGTCCTGCGCTGTAGATGGCTTGTGGATCCTTCAGAACCGGGTCGACGGTTTTCCATTCGCCGTTCTCGAAGACACGATAGAAGCAGCTTTCACGGCCGGTATGGCAGGCGATATGGCCCAACTGCTCGACCATCAGGATGATCACGTCGGCGTCGCAGTCCAGGCGCATTTCGTGCAGTTTTTGCACATGCCCCGACTCCTCACCCTTACGCCACAGTTTGCCACGCGAACGCGACCAGTAGATGGCACGCTGCTCAGCGGCAGTCAGGGTCAGTGCTTCGCGGTTCATCCAGGCCATCATCAGTACGCGCCCGGTCTTGTGGTCCTGGGCGATCGCCGGTACCAAACCGTCGCTGTTCCAGTTGATCTCGTCCAGCCAGTCTTTCATGAAAAACTCCAAAACCACACTCGATCTTATGTCGAATGTTTTCGCTAGTTTGCCAGCCAGGTGCCTGGCTGGCTATCGACGCACGATCAGGTAGAGCCCGGCGGCGAGCATCAGCCAGGCCGGCCAGGCCGCGGGAGCACTGAGGCTGATGGCACCCGCGGCGAGGGTTGCGCCACCGGCGAGCAGGCCGGCGCCCAACAGGCGCAGCGCCCAGCTGTCGGTGTTCTGGCGCCGGGCCGGTGATTGCTCGCTGGCATGCGGTTGCGACAGGCGTTCGAGCAGGTCGCGGGCCATACCGGCCAGATGGGGTACCTGTTCAACCTGGTTGTGCAGGTTCTGCAGCAACGATTTCGGGCTGACGCGATCACGCATCCAGCGCTCCAGGAACGGCTGTGCGGTGCTCCACAGGTCTAGCTCGGGGTAGAGCTGACGGCCCAGGCCCTCGATGTTCAGCAGGGTTTTCTGCAGCAGTACCAGCTGAGGCTGGACTTCCATGTTGAAACGCCGGGCCGTCTGGAACAAGCGCATCAGGACCTGGCCGAAGGAGATGTCCTTCAGCGGTTTCTCGAAGATCGGTTCGCACACGGTGCGGATCGCCGCCTCGAACTCGTTCAGTTTGGTGTGCGCAGGCACCCAGCCCGAATCGATATGCAATTGCGCGACGCGGCGGTAGTCACGCTTGAAGAACGCGAACAGGTTGCGCGCCAGGTAGTCCTGGTCCTCGGGGGTCAGGCTGCCGACGATGCCGCAGTCGATGGCGATGTACTTCGGGCTCCACGGCTTCACGGTACTGACGAAGATGTTGCCGGGGTGCATGTCGGCATGGAAGAAACTGTCGCGAAATACCTGGGTAAAGAAGATCTCGACGCCGCGCTCGGCGAGCATCTTCATGTCGGTGCGCTGATCGGCCAGGGTCGCCAGGTCTGTAACCTGAATGCCGTAGATGCGCTCCATGACCAGCACTTTCGGCCGGCACCAGTCCCAGTACACCTGCGGAACGTACATCATTTCCGAACCTTCGAAATTGCGCTTGAGCTGGCTGGCGTTGGCTGCCTCGCGCAACAGGTCGAGTTCGTCGTAGATGGTCTTTTCGTAGTCGCTGACCACTTCCACGGGGTGCAGCAGGCGAGCGTCGGATGAGAGCCGCTCGGCGGCACGGGCAATCAGGAACAGCCAGGCCAGGTCTTGGGCAATGATGGGTTTGAGGCCCGGGCGTACGACCTTGACCACCACTTCTTCGCCACTTTTCAGCTGCGCCGCATGTACCTGGGCCACAGAGGCCGAAGCCAAGGGCTCGACGTCGAAGCGCCTGAACACTTCGCTGATTTTCGCCCCGAGTTGTTCCTCGATCATGGCGATGGCTTTTTGCGGATCGAACGGCGGTACGCGGTCCTGCAGCAACATCAGCTCATCGGCAATGTCTTCGGACAGCAGGTCGCGGCGGGTCGACAATAACTGACCGAACTTGATGAAGATCGGCCCCAGATCCTGCAACGCCAGGCGCAGGCGTGCGCCACGGCTCAGCGCCACGGGCTTGCGTGGCAGCCAGCGCCACGGCATGACGAAACGCAGCGCCATCAGCCACCAGGGCAACGGCAGGGCGAACAGCAGGTCATCGAGACGGTAGCGGATTACGACGCGCTGGATGCGCAACAGACGGCGGACGGCAAGCAGCTTCATGCGTTATCGCTGGATTCAAGGGATCGGGCAAGGCGCTCAATACGCGCCTCGAGACGTTCTATATCGACTTTGAGTGTGTCGAGCTCGCTGAAGCGCACCTCTGCTTCGCGCTGCCCAACCAGTGTCCGGGCCTCTTCGGCCAGGTACTCGGCGATGTTCTGGTTGAGGCTGGACAGGCCTTGGCGGGTCCACTGGGCGCGGCTGCGCAGGTGACCGCTGATCAGTTGCGTGGCCACCGGCCCGAGCCAGCGGGAGACTTCATACTCCCAGTCCAGTTCAAGGTCTTGTAGCACTGCGACCAGGTCCAGCAGTGCTCCACTGTCACCGTCGAGTTCGACCTCCGGGCTGTGCAGCACGGCGGTCTTGTCCTTGCTCATGGCCAGGCGCATCAGGCTTGAAGCCGGTGCACGCAGGGTGCAGTCGGCGTCGTTTGCCCAATGCGCGGCGAACAGCAGGCCTTCATCGCTGGGCAGGATGAACAACTGCAGCGCTGGCTGGCGGCAGTCGATGGCAATTACCTTGCCCTCGAGCCGTGCCAGGCGTGGCAGTGCCGTGCTGTCCAGGCGCAAAACACGGTTGACCCCGTGTTCGACACTGGCGAGAAGGCCGCTCAGCAACATCAGGGTTTGATGCCGCGGTGCAGGGCAACGATGCCGCTGGTCATGTTGTGATAGGTCACGCGGTCAAAACCGGCTTCAACCATCATCGCCTTGAGGGTTTCCTGATCCGGGTGCATGCGGATCGATTCGGCCAGGTAGCGGTAGCTCTCGGCGTCGTTGGTGATCAGCTTGCCCATCAGCGGCATGAAGGCGAACGAATAGGCATCGTAAACCTTGGACATCACCTTGTTGGTCGGCTTGGAGAACTCCAGCACCAGCAGACGGCCACCGGGCTTGAGCACTCGCAGCATGGAGCGCAGGGCGTCTTCCTTGTGGGTGACGTTGCGCAGGCCGAAGGCGATGGTGACGCAGTCGAAATGGTTGTCCGGGAAGGGCAGCTTTTCGGCATCGGCCTGGACGAACTCGACGTTGCCAGCCACACCCAGGTCGAGCAGCCGATCACGCCCGACCTTGAGCATCGAGGCGTTGATGTCGGCCAGTACGACCTGACCGGTCGGGCCGACCAGGTGGGAGAACTTGCGGGTCAAATCGCCGGTACCGCCGGCGATGTCGAGGACGCGGTTACCGCTGCGAACGCCCGACAGTTCAATGGTGAAGCGCTTCCACAGGCGGTGCATGCCGCCGGAAAGCACATCGTTCATCAAGTCATACTTACCCGCCACCGAGTGGAAAACCTCAGCGACCTTTTCCGCCTTCTGGCTTTCCGGCACGCTCTGGTAGCCGAAGTGAGTGGTGGTTTCGGCGTTTTCGCCTTTGCGCTGATCGTTCATATCGCTGTCACCGGAAAAAATTACCGCCATTCTAGGGCGTGCGGCGTGATTTGTCTTGGCGGGCTGTGTCGCAGGAGGGGGGCGGGCTAATATAGGCCGCCAGTATGCCTTCTTAGCCAGGATTGATTGAATGACCCAGATCAGCGTTGAACGTAGACACAGCCTAGGCCGCGAGGCGGCCCGGCAGAAGGCCGAAGCCCTGGTGGAGCGCCTGGCCCGGGAGTATGACCTCAAGGCACAGTGGGAAGGCGACACCGTCCAGGTCAAGCGCAGTGGCGCCAATGGCAGCATTCAGATCGGTGACGACAGCATTCGCGTCGAATTGAAACTGGGGATGATGCTGTCGATGATGGGCGGGACCATCAAGGCTGAAATCGAACGGGCGCTGGACAAGGCCCTGGCCTGACATCTCGGTGCTCTTCGCCTGCAACGCCGGTACCTGTCATCGTCACAGGCGCCGGCTTTACCGCGAAGGGCGTAGTGCGGTTATCTCGCCTTAGGGTGAGCATTCTAATTTTTCCCCCTACCTTGTGCACAAGCCCCGACCTCGTGGGCAGTTTCTCCATTTCCGCGATCAACGTGAGGTGCAGAGCATGGCCAAGGTTTCCCTGAAGCAAAAAGAGCATGCCCAGAGCGGCACGCTGGGTGAGGTGCGCGGCTACGCGCGCAAGATCTGGCTGGCAGGCCTGGGAGCCTATGCCCGGGTCGGGCAGGAAGGTGCCGACTATTTGAAAGAGTTGGTCAAGGCGGGCGAAGGTATCGAAAAGCGCGGCAAAAAGCGTATCGACCATGAGCTTGACGCGGCCAACAGCCAGATCGATTCGGTCAAGGATGAGATCAGTGGCGTCAAAGGCAAGGTCGAAGTGCAGCTCGATAAAATCGAGAAGGCATTCGACACACGCGTCGCCAGCGCCTTGAATCGTATCGGCATTCCGTCTAAACATGACGTGGAGACACTTTCTGCCAAGCTCGATGAGCTGACAGCATTGCTCGAACACGTTGCACGTAAACACTAAGGAGAGCGGGATGGCTGGCAAGAAGAAAGTAGAAAAAGAAGGCAGCTCCTGGGTCGGCGAGGTCGAAAAGTACTCCCGTCAGATCTGGCTGGCAGGCTTGGGCGCTTACTCAAAGATCAGCAACGATGGCAGTAAGTTGTTCGAAACTCTGGTCAAGGATGGCGAGAAAGCCGAGAAGCAGGCCAAGACCCGGGTCGACGAGCAGGTAGATGCTGCAAAGAGTTCGGCAAAGTCCGCGAAATCACGGGTTGGCGATGTGAAGGAGCGGGCGCTGGGCAAGTGGAGCGAGCTCGAAGAAGCCTTCGACAAGCGCCTGAACAGTGCGATTTCGCGTCTGGGGGTGCCTAGCCGCAATGAGGTCAAGGCCCTGCATCAGCAGGTCGATACCCTGACCAAGCAAATCGAGAAACTCACCGGCGCCTCGGTCAAGTCGGTTTCGGCCAAGCCAGCGGCGGCCAAACCGGCTGCCAAGCCACTGGCCAAAGCCGCACCGAAAGCTGCCGCCAAACCTGCAGCCAAGACTGCAGCAGCTAAACCGGCAGCCAAGCCTGCAGTTGCAAAAGCCGCGGCCAAGCCCGCTGCCGCCAAGCCGCCCGTGGCAAGAAAGCCAGCCGTGAAAAAGGCACCGGCCGCCAAGCCTGCTGCAACCGTGAACGCCACACCGGCCGCCACGCCAGCAGCAAGCGCGGCGCCAGCCCCGGTCAGCGGTACGCCGTCGGCGACCCCGGCATCTACCAGCCAGGCCTGATCGAGGCGGCTGTCGACAAGCGCCCGGCCTGTGTGCCGGGCGTTTTCAGTTCTGGCCGGTGAGGCTGTCAATCGTCCAGATAACGCAGCGCGAGCTGTTCGGCCGCATGCCGTGGCGCAGGCTCAAGGTGCGGTGCGACCAGCATCATCACCTGATAGACGACGATGCCGACCTGGCTGTCGCGAGCCAGGATGCGCTGGTAATCCATCGAGAACAGCAGGGTCAGGGTGATCTGCTCGACCAATTGGCCGAGGGTGCGCGTGTCGCCCTTGATCTGGCCTTGCGCCTTGAGGCTGGACAGCAGGGCGGCGAGGGTGCGCTTGAGCGCGTTGAGCAGGTTGCGGATACCGCGTGCCAGGCGTGGCAGGCGTCCGGCCAGGTTCGACAGGTCCTGGAACAGGAAGCGGTACTGGGCCATGCGTTCGACGATCAGGTGCAGAAACAGCCAGTAGTCCTCGGCATCCAGGCGCAGGTCGACCGGTGGATCGAGCAGCGGCGTCAGTTCTTCCTCGAAACGCTCGAACAGCCCGAGTACCAGGGGCTCCTTGCCATGGAAGTGGTAATACAGGTTGCCCGGGCTGATGCCCATTTCATTGGCGATCTCCAGAGTTGAGACGTTGGGTTCACCCTGTTGGTTGAACAGTTGCAGGGCACACTCAAGGATACGGTCGCGGGTTTTCATCCGTTCTTCTTGTTCAGCGCACCTGCACGTAGGTGCCGGGTGCGGGGTCCATGGGGGGAAAGTTTGGGTTGCCGAGTACATTCAGGGTTTCGCGTTGCGTCCCGGAGCGTTTCTGTATCCATTCCAGCCACGTCGGCCACCAGCTGCCATCGACCTGCTTGGCGTCATAGAACCAGGCGCGTGGGTCACTGCTCAGTTTCGGGTTTTCCATGAACCAGGCCTTGGGATTGCCCGGCGGGTTGATGATGCTCTGGATATGCCCGCTGTTGGCCAGCAGGAAGCGCCGTTCACCGCCGAGCAGCAGGGTCGAGCGATAGACCGCATCCCATGGGGTGATGTGGTCGTTGTCGCCGGCCACGGTGAAGCTGTCGAGCGTAACCTTCTGCAAGTCGATGGGGGTGCCGCACACTTCCAGGCCAGCGGCGTGGGCTAGCGGGTTGTGCTTGTAGAAGTCCAATAGGTCGCCGTGCAGCGCGGCGGGCAGGCGGGTGCTGTCGTTGTTCCAGTAGAGGATATCGAACGCCGGTGGCGACTTGCCCAGCAGGTAATTGTTGATCCAGTAGTTCCAGACCAGATCGTTGGGGCGCATCCAGGCGAACACGCGGGCCATTTCGCGCCCGTCGAGCACACCGTGCTGGTAGGAGCGTCGTTTGGCGGCTTCCAGGGTCTGTTCGTCGATGAACAGGCTGGCCGGGCTGTCGAATTGGCTGTCGAGCAGGCTCACCAGGTAGGTGGCGCTGTGTACCCGACGCAACTGGCGCTTGGCTTGCAAATGGCCCTGTAGCGCGGCCATGGTCAAACCACCTGCGCAGGCCCCCATGAGGTTCACGTCTCGGCTGCCGCTGATGGCTCGGCAGGCGTTGGTGGCTTCTTCCAGGGCCTGCACATAGCTGGACAGGCCCCACTCACGGTGGCGCGGGTCAGGGTTGCGCCAGCTGATCATGAACACCTGCAGGCCATTCTTGAGCATGTACTGGACGAAGCTGTTGTGCGGGCTGAGGTCGAAGATATAGAACTTGTTGACCTGAGGGGGCACCACCAGCAAGGGCCGGGCGTACTGTTTCTCGCTTATCGGCTTGTACTGGATCAGCTCCAGCAGTTCGTTGCGAAACACCACGGCGCCGGGTGTGGTGGCCAGTGTCTTGCCGACCTCAAAGGCCTCCCGGTTGACCTGCCGGGGCATCCCGTCATTGTGCCGCAGGTCCTCAAGCAGATGGTTCAGACCACGCAGCAGGCTCAGGCCGCCGGTGTTAAACAGCTCCTTCACCGCAAGCGGGTTGAGCAGTGAGTTGCTCGGGGCCAGGGCATCGTTGATCAGTGAAAACAGGAAGTGCGCACGGGCGCGGTCGTCATGGCTCAGTTGGCTGCCGTCGATCCACTGGCTTGTCTGCTTCTGCCAGCTCAGGTAGGCCTGCAGGCCACGCCGATAAAAAGGGTTTTGGCGCCAGGTCGGATCGTTGAAGCGCTCGTCGCGAGGGCCGGGTTGATGAGGGGTATCGCCCAGTAGCACCCGACCCAACTGTCCTCCCAGGGCCAGCATGTGTTTGGCTGTGTACAGCGGGTGGCGCAAACCATGGCGACTGACGCTACGCAAGGTCGAGATCAAGTCGCGGCCGCGCAATCCGGTGATCGCGTTCTGCGCGTTGATATAGGTGGCGGGGGCCGGTGGTACGCCCTTCGCGGGTCTGTCTTTCATCAGGCAACACTCCGTCGTCAAGCCATCAACACACTCATCCATGCAAGTGCGGCACCAATTGCGCTTTGCGGTTCTGGCGGAGCCTTTCTGCCACGCACGCAAGCGACAGGCCAGGGCACCGCTCAACCGCCAGGTGCAGGCCGAGGATGCATCACGGCCCGCTGGCGCTCCTGCTGGAGGAAATTCATGATGATCGGTGCGACGGCCTCGGCCCGGGTGACAAGGAACAGATGGCCGTCGTCGATTATGTGTAGCTGGGCATTGGGAATTCGCCAGGCCAGCAGGCGCATATTGATCAGTGGGATCAAGGGGTCGTCGTCACCGGCCAGCACCAGGGTTGGCTGCTGGATCTTGTGCAGCCAGTGGATGCTGGTCCAGCCAAGGCCGGCGAACAGTTGCCAGTAATAGCCCAGCTTGCCCGAAGAGCGCACCTTGGCCGCGTGTGACAAGGCCAGGTCCGGGTCGCGGCGAAATGCGCCGCCATAAATGTCCGGGGCAATGCGGATGACATGGGAGGGCTGTATGTAGCGCCTCGGGCTGGCCATCAACCACAGCACCTTGGGCTTGCCGGGGACCATGACCGCACCGGCAGCGGTCGCCGCCAGTACCAGTTTCTTGCAGCGTTCCGGGTAGTCATGGGCGAACTGTTGCGCCAGGGCGCCACCCCAGGAAACCCCGATGACATTGACCTGGCCATAGTCCAGGTAATCGAGCATGCGTGCGGTCAGTTTGGCCAGGCCAGGAAAGCGGTACGGGCGGCGCGGGGTGGAGGAGCCGCCGACACCGGGCACGTCAAAGGCGATCACTTCCAGGTCCGGGTCCAGCGCCTGGATGAATGGAAACACCAGTTCCAGGTTGGCCCCAATGCCGTTGAAGATCAGCAAGGGCGTCAAGTGCGATTTGCCGGGGCGAACTGCCGTTCGGATGGATTGGCCATCCAGATCGACAGTTCTGAAAACGTACGGTTGCGGCATGCGCGAGCCCCTGTGATGGATAAAGCGCCGTGCCCCTCGGCAGGCCACGGCGGCGGGTGTATCAACGCTCGTGAACGTAGGTGCCCGGTGCGGCTTCGCCTGCGCTATAGGCCTTGCTGCCAAGGCGTGTCGGTGCTTTTTTCAGCTCTCCCGAGCGCTCTGTCAGCCAGTTTTGCCAGTGCAGCCACCAGGAGTCTGGGTGCTTGATGGCGTTTTCCTGCCATTCGCTGGCCTGTGGCAACAGCTCACCTCCCGTCAGGTAGCGTGCCTTGGGGTTGCCTGGCGGGTTGAGGATGCTCTGGATATGGCCGCTATTGGACAGCACGAACTCCACGTTGCCGCCGAACAGCTGTGCGGATCTGTAGCAGGACTGCCATGGTGTGATGTGGTCGGCAGTACCGGCTACGTTGTAGATGTCGCTGGTGACCTTCTTCAGGTCGATAGGGGTTCCGCACACTTCCAGTGCATCGGCGCGGGTCAATGGGTTGTTCTTGAACATTTCGATCAGGTCGCCGTGAAAGGCAGCCGGCAGGCGCGTGGTGTCGTTGTTCCAGAACAGAATGTCGAACACGGGAGGTTCATTGCCCAGCAGGTAGTTGTTGACCCAGTAGTTCCAGATCAGGTCGTTGGGCCGCATCCAGGCGAATACCTTGGCCATGTCGCGGCCTTCCAGTACGCCGGCCTGGTAGGAATGTCGCTTGGCGGCTTCCAGGGTCTGCTCGTCGACGAACAGTGCGACCTGATTGTCGAGGGTGGTGTCGAGTACGCTGACCAGCAGGGTCAGGGCATTGACCTTGTTCTCGCCCAGCGCCGCATAATGGCCGAGCAGCGCGGTGCACGTAATCCCACCGGAGCAGGCGCCGAGCATGTTCAGGTCTTTGCAGCCGGTAATCGCCAGCACGGCGTCGACGGCTTCTTTCAGTGCATCAATGTAGGTCGACAGGCCCCATTCGCGCTGAGCCTTGGTCGGGTTTCGCCAACTGACGATAAAGGTCTGCACGTTCGAGCGCAGGCAGAAGCGTGCCAGGCTTTTCTCCGGGCTCAGGTCAAAGACGTAGAACTTGTTGATCTGCGGCGGTACCACCAGCAGCGGGCGTTCAAGCACTTGCTCGGTCGTTGGCTGGTACTGGATCAGTTCCAGTACTTCGTTGCGGAACACCACGGCGCCTTCAGTGGTGCCCAGGTTCTTGCCAACCTCGAAGGCGTCCATGTTGACCTGGCTGGGCATGCCGCCGTTGTTCACCAGATCCTTGGCCAGGTGGGACAAACCATCCAGCAGGCTCTTGCCGCCCGTTTCGAAAAAGCGCTTCACCGCAGCCGGGTTGGCAGCCGTATTGGTCGGGGCCATGGCTTCGGTCATCAGGTTGATGACGAAGTGGCCACGGCTGATGTCTTGTTCCGACAGATTGCTGTCGCCGATCCAGTCGTGCAATTCCTTGCGCCAGGCCAGGTAGGTCTGCAGGTAGCGGCGATACAGCGGGTTCTGGCTCCAGGCCGGGTCGTTGAAGCGACGATCATCGCTCTCCGGTTGCAAGCTGGACTTCCCGAAGAGGACATCCTTGAGTTCCATGCCGAAGTGCGCGACATGCTTGGCACTGTGCAGCGGCTGGCGGATGGCCTGGCGCAGCACCATACGGGCAGAAGTCAGCAAATCCTTACGGCGCAAGCCCACTACAGGGTTTAAGCCCAGGGTGTTTTCCGAGGCTTGGCGCTGCAGGTCATCGTTGTTCTTGTTGCTCATCTACGACGCTCCGTTGTCCTGAGACGAGTACCGGTTTTGGCTGTGGCGGTGGCACAGGAGAGGCCGGTACTACTGCTCGGGTGACCAGTGATAACGAACTGCGTACAGCGTGTCTGGATGAAAACGAAGGCGCGTCGTGCGGGTGGTCTTTGCGTGAGAAGACAGCCTGCGCTCGCTCGCGACTTCGGCATCTCGACTAGAGCCTGCAAAAAAAACGATGCAGGGAACTTGCCAGATCCATTGGTAACCCGACGTTAAGGTGTTGCGCACGCCAGCCATCCATTGGCTGTGCAGAGGCATTCAAGCAGATCAAATTAGAAAATGCGCTCTAAAACGCAAGAGTGCCTGATTAGAGCATCAGTTTGATGACAGACTCGGAAGGGTCGCGGGATTTGCCGGCTTTGGCCAGTTCCTCCAGGTACTCGGCCCAGAGCTGTTCCTGGCGCAGGCACAGTTGCTCCAGGTATTCCCAGGTGAACAGACCGCTGTCGTGGCCGTCATCGAAGGTCAGTTTCAGTGCGTACTGGCCGGCCGGTTCGATCGCGCTCAGGCCGACCCCGAGCTTGCCGAATTGCAGGATTGGGGTGCCGTGGCCCTGGACCTCGGCGGAGGGGGAGTGCACGCGCAGGAACTCGGCGGGCAGGTGGTAGACCTCGTTGGGCCCATAGCTGAGGCTCAGGGTCTTGGAGGCTTTGTGCAGATTGATTGCGGTGGGGAGTCGAGTCATAAGCGATCAGGGCCGCGAACGGCCCTGCCTGTAAGAGGGTGAGGCTTACAGAATATAACGAGACAGGTCTTCGTTCTGCGCCAATTCGCCCAGGTGGCTGTTGACGTAGTCGGCGTCGATCTGGATCGGTGTTTCGCTGTGGGCACTGGCCAGGTCGCCAGCGCTGAACGACACCTCTTCCAGCAGACGCTCCAGCAGCGTGTGCAGGCGACGGGCACCGATGTTCTCGGTCTTCTCGTTGACCTGCCAGGCGATCTCGGCAAGGCGCTTGATGCCTTCCGGGGTGAACTCGATGTTCAGGCCTTCGGTCTTCAGCAGTTCGCGGTACTGTTCGGTCAGCGACGCATGTGGCTCACTGAGAATGCGCTCGAAGTCTTGCGGGCTCAGGGCCTTGAGTTCGACACGAATCGGCAGGCGGCCTTGCAGTTCAGGAACCAGGTCGCTTGGCTTGCTCAGGTGGAACGCACCCGAGGCGATGAACAGGATGTGGTCGGTCTTGACCATGCCCAGTTTGGTGTTCACCGTGCAGCCTTCAATCAGCGGCAGCAGGTCGCGTTGCACGCCCTCACGGGATACATCGGCACCGCCGACGTTGCCACGCTTGGCGACTTTGTCGATTTCGTCGATGAACACGATGCCGTGCTGCTCGACGGCTTCCAGGGCCTTGGCCTTGAGTTCTTCTTCGTTGACCAGGCGCCCGGCTTCTTCGTCGCGCACCAGCTTCAGGGCTTCCTTGACCTTGAGCTTGCGGCTCTTGCGCTTGCCCTTGCCCATGTTGGCGAACAGGTTCTGCAACTGGTTGGTCATCTCTTCCATGCCCGGCGGCGCAGAAATGTCGACGCCCATCGCCTCGGCGACTTCGATCTCGATTTCCTTGTCGTCCAGTTGGCCTTCACGCAGGCGCTTACGGAACAGCTGACGGGTGTTGGAGTCCTGGCTCGGGGCGGCGTCTTCGTTGAAACCTGTGCGGGCCGGTGGCAGCAGGGCGTCGAGGATACGCTCTTCGGCGGCGTCCTCTGCGCGATGGCGTACGCGCACCATTTCCTGTTCGCGCAGCAGCTTGATGGCGGCATCGGCCAGGTCGCGGATGATCGACTCGACGTCTCGGCCCACATAGCCGACTTCAGTGAACTTGGTCGCTTCGACCTTGATGAACGGTGCGTTGGCCAGCTTGGCCAGACGCCGGGCGATTTCGGTTTTACCGACGCCGGTCGGGCCGATCATCAGGATGTTCTTCGGGGTCACTTCGACGCGCAGCTCAGAAGGCAGCTGCATCCGGCGCCAGCGGTTGCGCAAGGCAATGGCGACGGCGCGCTTGGCATCGTCCTGGCCGATGATATGGCGGTTGAGTTCGTGGACGATTTCGCGGGGGGTCATGGACATGGTGATAGGTGGTCCTTTAACGATGAGTTCAGCGTGGAAAAGCCCAGCGATGAAATGCTGGGCGCCAGAACAGCTGGTTACTCCGCCAGGTCCTCTTCCTCGATGGTCAGGTTGTGGTTGGTGAACACGCAGATATCGCCGGCGATACCCAGGGCCGTCTCGGTAATTTCGCGGGCCGACAGGTCGGTCTTCATCAGCAGCGCGCGTGCGGCGGCCTGGGCAAAGTTGCCGCCGGAGCCCATGGCAATCAGGCCATCTTCCGGCTCGACCACGTCACCGTTGCCGGTGATGATCAGCGAGGCATCTTTGTTAGCGACCGCGAGCATGGCTTCCAGGCGGCTCAGGGAGCGGTCGGTACGCCACTCCTTGGCCAGTTCGACGGCAGCGCGGATCAAGTGGCCCTGGTGCTTTTCCAGCTGGCCTTCAAAACGCTCGAACAGGGTGAACGCATCGGCGGTGGCGCCAGCGAAGCCAGCGAGCACCTGGCCGTGGTACAGGCGACGAACTTTCTTCGCGTTGCCTTTCATCACGGTGTTGCCGAGAGAAACCTGGCCGTCGCCGCCCATGACGACTTTGCCGTGGCGACGTACTGAAACGATGGTGGTCAAGGGGAGAGTCTCCACGCAGCGGGGCGAAAATGCCTGATGCAGACTCATATGGGGGTGATGACGGGTATTTCAACTGCTACGGATGAGCGGTTGTTTTGCTGGCGGGTCTTGCCGGCTTCCCATGTGCGGTCCGGGTTTACGCGGATACGACGGTCGACGGGACTCGACTGGTTTTTCGGAGAGGGACGTCGCGAGCTTGGGATTGGTCCTACATTGGTTTTCATTGGCATTTGTTAGCGTCCCAACCTTCATCGCTATGCGCACTCAGGGCTGCGGCTTGGCCATGAGGGCCGCTAACGTACAAGGACGACAAACAGATGCTGGTTAACACCTACACCGTCAAAGCCGGCGACACGCTGGTGCTCATCGCCCAGCAGAATGGGTCTAGCGTGCCAGAGGTACTGGCCCTCAACCCGATCATCAAGGATCCCGATGT
>NZ_MBPN01000100.1 GCF_001695625.1 Pseudomonas defluvii | reverse complement strand
AAAAATCTCTTTAATTCCACAGGGAGTATTTGAGTGGAAGCGCCCTAAATCTTTTTTTGCAAAAGTATAAATAGCCATCATCACCAGAACAAAAAAAACAACATACTCCATAAGTGCCTTCGGGACTAGCGACACAGAAAAAGCACCTAAAAATGCAAACACGAATGCTGAAATCACGGTTGGAAGCATAAGCTTCCATACGATTTTTATTCTTTTTACATAGCTAAAAATGGAAAAAATATTGCCAGCAAAAACAGCAAGCTTATTGGTACCGAAAACGGTAGCCAAACTATAATTAGGCAATGCATGCAAGAGTGCGGGTACTTGTACAAGCCCGCCCCCACCCACTGCGGCATCAATTAACCCCCCACAAAAAGCAAAAAAACCCAATGTAATCATGGCGTACTCAAAACTCATAACGCGCCTCCTACCAGGGCTTGAGGTTGACCAAGCATCATGATCGTTCCTAAATTTCGTAATACCAAGGCGAACAACAGGGTGCCCTAGACACGCCGACCAACGCGCCGTGCGTGCATTGAAGTCATTCTGAGTTTTACCAGATATCGTTACGCCAGCATCCATGCGATGCAGCTTACTTAGCGCTGAGCAGCTGGAGCATATAAAATGCTCAAAACAACCGCTTCAGCGCCCATGACTTATTACGTCAACGCCTCATGCAGAGAGCGGAAAGCTCTTCCAACACGTTTATTATAATCAAGCATTACGCACTTGAGCCGATCAATATCAAACATTAAGTCTACCGTACGACCAAAAACTTGCGCTGCGGCCAAAGCATGCAGACCATGTTTGTTTTCTACTTCACCAGAATGCCCCATGACATAGCCTTTCGCATTACGCAGCGCTTTAGCATCGCTACTTAATGATGGGCTAACGGAAAGCAGCTTACCTTCAATAAACTGAGCAATAAAGTTATACTCACGCCCATTCCAGAGCTCCGAAGCGATGGAGACCATCATGGCATCCATAATGGAATTTCTATGCCCGGCAGAATTCATGGCAGACTTATGCTCCGCCACGCCAATATTGTAAAGAAATTCGGAAAACGCATTGCACTCATCAACAGCATACTGACTTTCCACCCAGCCTGACGCACCAAAGGCGTTCGTCATATAGGCGTACATACCATCATGCCCTTCATGCCCAAGGCCAAAATCATCTTTTGCGACCTCATACATGTGTGCCATGACGTTGTTATAATGCATTTGTTTTTCGACAGGAACGGATAGAGCATCTGCTGATAAACGCATGATAATTTTAGCCGATACCAAACTCGTAGTTTTGTGCGTTTCATTCCATCCATTGAAAAACTTCAAGACACCCGTATCCGCCTTATCCTTTTTGAGGAAAGCTCTGAATGCACGCTCAGCACAGGACTGAGCCTCTTGCGTGATCGAATGGCAAAGCACCTCGTGCATTGCACTCTGAATTTCAGGTACCTGCTCAATCTGCGCAAACAGAGGCGCCCTCCGAAAGCCATCCGTTATTAATCGACCGGGTATTCTCAAACCGACTACATGTTTGGGTAAAGCCTCGATAAACATCTCACCAAATGCTTGCATAGAGGTAGATTCTTCAAACATCTCGGAGCGACACTGCAATGATACTGAGTTCATGATTTCGCCTTTATCCTTAAGGGCTTACCGGATTCCTAGTACTGAAGCCTCACGCCTAGCACTAGCATTCCACACACCAAATTACTTGTTCCACGAACAACAAGTAACTTATAATGACGCATTCATTCACTATAAGTGAGCAATGCGCCAATGGAACTCTCACAATTAACTATGTTTAAATTAGTTGCTGAGCAAGGCAGCATCATTCGAGCATCTGAATTGCTACACTGCGTCCCATCAAACATTACAAACAGAATAAAACTCTTAGAAAAAGAACTAGGCGTATCACTTTTTATACGAAAAGGCAGGGGGCTTGTCATTAGCCCTTCGGGTGCATTATTCCTAGACTACACAAATAAAATTCTGGCCTTGTGTCAGGAGTCTCGCAGGGCGCTTGCCCCTGAGTCTGCGCCCTCTGGAACATTAAGAATTGGTGCAATCGAATCGGCTGCGATGGGTCGGTTGCCCACGCTGCTCTCAAGATTCCACCATCACTATCCCGCGGTAAAAATGCAGTTCAGCACAGGGGCTTGGTCACAATTAGTAACCGATGTCGCCGACCATAAGCTGGACGGTGCAATCATCGCAGTCAATAGCGAACACCCTGACATTGAATACATCGAAATATATAAAGAATCGCTTGTATTAATTGCCTCACCAACGACTGGAACAATAACAAAACCACAAGACCTAAATGGAAAAAATATATTTATGTGGCCGGAAGGATGCCCCTACAGACAATCACTGGAGCGCTGGCTAAATGAACACCGGGTACCCATTACCATCACGAGTATAGCCAGTTACGGCACTATTCTCGGCTGCGTAAGTTCCGGCGCAGGCGTTTCGCTGGTTCCTACAGGGGTATTTGAACAATTCAAGAGAATTGGAAATATAAGCGGGTACACATTCAGCCAATTGACCCCCATACAAAATTATTTCATCTGGAACAAGAACACAGGTTTTCATCGTGCAAAAGATGCATTTTCGGAACTGTTACAAGATGAGTTCAAAGGTATTTGATTTTATAATTTTCAACGCTCAAAAGGCCCTGGAAAATCTTCTAGGGCTTTTTTGTTTGTGCGGCCTGCATCAACGACGCGAATGAGATCTCCATGCTTCCGTAAAGTGGACTTCCCAGCATGCTCGGCGTCTACGACCGTGCAAGACATGAGGCATGACGTGCAATTATCGTCATGCCCAGTGTGGCCGTCCGCTTCGCTTAGCAGCGCCCCCCCCCCTGATTTCGCGACACAATGGCTCGCCTGCTGCTGCCGGTAGCGCCTTGACTATTTGCGCGGTTTGGCTCGCGCCGTGGCTTCGGCTACCAATGGGTCATCGGGCCAATAGTGCTTGGGGTAACGGCCCTTCAGGTCTTTTTTGACCTCGCTGTACGTGCTGCGCCAGAAGTTAGCCAGATCTTGAGTGACCTGCACAGGTCGACGCGCAGGCGACAGCAGGTGCAGCTTGACCTGTAGGCGGCCCTGAGCAATACGCGGCGTTTCCGCCAGGCCGAACAACTCCTGCAGGCGCACAGCAAGGATCGGTGGATGCTCGCTGTAATCCAGACGAATACTGGAACCCGACGGCACACTCAGGTGCATCGGAGCCCACTCGTCCAGGCGTTGCGGCAACGGCCAGGGCAACAAGTTGCGGACAATTGAAGAGAGGTCGAGCTGGGCGAAATGGCTCAAGCGCGTGACCTTGCCCAGATAAGGCTGCAACCACTGCTCAAGGCCCGCCAACAACGCCGCATCACTCAGGTCCGGCCATTCACTGTCGCCCCCTGTGGCCAGGTCCAACTGACGCAGCAACGCCACCCGGGCCTGCCATTGGCGCAACTCCGGCGTCCACGGCAGCAACTCCAGCCCCTTGCGCCGAACCAGGTCAAGCAATGCGCGGGCACGGGCGTCATCATCCAGACCGGTCAGCGGCTCGCGCGCCAAAATCAGTTCCCCGACCTTACGCTGGCGCTCGGCACGCAGCACGCCTTCACGCTCATCCCAGTCGAGCACATCGAGGCGCTCGACCTGCTCGGCCAGCACCCCATCGAACAGCGCCGGGTCGAACTCAGCCGCCAGGTAGATACGCTCCTCACGCTGGCCCTGACGACTGCCCAGATCAGCAACCACCAACCACGGGGCCTTCATCAGCGCATCGACCTCACCAAACAGGGCCGCTCGCCCATTGGCCAGCCGGTACTCCGCGCCCCCGGCACGGCGCTGCTGTGCAACACGGTCTGGATACGCCAAGGCCAGCAACGCGCCAAGCCAGCGAGGATGCTCAGGGTCTGGCACTGCGCTCGATGCTTTTCCTCGCAAGTAGCCACGGTACTGCCGGGCCAATTGCCGCGCGCGCTGAACACCACCCTGCCCACCACGGGAAGCACGGGTCTCACCACTGAGCAGGGTCAAACGGCTATGCAGGTCGGCGCCCGCACCGCGCAGAATGTCGCGCTCCCCCAGCAGGGCCGCAACATCGCAGGCCATCTCGGCCAACCCAAGCGCCTGGCCACGCAATAGCAAATGCGCAATACGTGGATGCGCCGGCAACTCAGCCATTGCCTGGCCATGGGCGGTCAGGCTGAGCAGTTGCCCGGGCTTGAGCGCGCCAAGCCGCAGTAACAGGTCCTGGGCCTGTGCATACGCCGCCGCTGGGGGTTGATCGAGCCAGCTCAATTGCCCCGGCGTCACACCCCAGCGGGTCAGTTGCAGCGCCAACCCGGCCAGATCGGCCTGGAGTATTTCCGCACTGGCGTATGCCGCCAACTGATCATGTTGCGCTTCGGACCAAAGCCGGTAGCACACGCCTGGTTCAAGACGCCCGGCCCGGCCCGCCCGCTGGGTAGCACTGGCGCGGGAAATTCGCTGGGTGTCCAGACGCGTCATGCCACTGCCAGGGTCGAACCGAGGCACCCGTGCCAACCCTGCATCAATGACCACCCGAACACCGTCGATGGTCAGACTGGTCTCGGCGATGTTGGTGGCCAACACCACCTTGCGCACGCCCGGCGCGGGCGCATCGATGGCTGCACGCTGGGCACTCAGTTCCAGCTCACCGTGTAGCGGGCAGAGCAGGATGTCCTGCCGCCCACCCAACGACGCCTGCAACGATTCATGCACACGGCGAATTTCCGCCTGCCCCGGCAGGAACACCAGCAGACTGCCCGGCTCGTCGGCCAGTGCCTGATGGACCGTATCGACCACGCGCGGCTCGATGAACTCGCCGGGCTGGAACGGCCTGCCCCAACGCACGTCAACCGGGTACATGCGCCCTTCGCTGCTGACCACCGGCGCGTCACCGAGCAACGCCGACAGCCGCTCGCCTTCCAGCGTCGCCGACATCAGCATGATCTTCAGCGGCGGCTCGTCGCGTAGCAGGTCACGCCCATTGAGACTGAGGGCCAAGGCCAGATCCGCATCCAGACTCCGCTCGTGAAACTCGTCGAAGATCAACAAGCCCACGCCATCGAGTGCAGGGTCTTCCTGAAGGCGCCGCGTCAGGATGCCCTCTGTCACGACTTCAATACGCGTACGCGGGCCGACTTTACTGTCCAGGCGAATGCGATAGCCCACCGTTTCGCCGACCGATTCCCCCAACTCACTGGCCAGTCGCTCCGCTGCGGCACGTGCGGCCAGGCGGCGCGGCTCAAGCATCAGGATCCGCTGCCCGGCCAGCCAAGGCTCGTTCAGCAACGCCAGTGGCACGCGGGTTGTCTTGCCTGCGCCCGGTGGCGCCTCCAGCACCACTTCATGGCGTTGGCCCAGCGCTTGGCGCAGAGCGGGAAGTACGTTGTCGATCGGTAATGAAATCATGGTGGCCCTCAAACAATGGGCCGAGTATAACGGCGAACCTAGGATGCCTTATCATGGTCTGATCAGCAGTTGCAGGTGCACTGCCTGCTCCTTTGTAACCTCAATTGCGGAGATTTCTATGCGTATGCCTTCCCGCCTCATTGGCGGTGCTCTGATCACCTGCTTACTGACCCAACTGACGGCCTGCGGCACCCTGTTCTACCCGGATCGACGCGGCCAGATTTCCGGCAAGATCGACCCGGTGATTGCCGCCATGGATGCCATCGGCATCCTGTTCTTTGTCATCCCCGGCCTGATCGCCTTCGGCATCGACTTTGCCACCGGCGCTATCTACATGCCGGGCGGCAGGCACGCCCAGATATCACCGGAAAAACTGCAACCGGCCCTGGGGCCTGACGGCAAAGTGGACCTGGTAAAACTGCAAGCCATCCTCCAGCAGGAGCTGAACCAGCACCTGCCACTCAATGACCCGCGCCTGATCCAGCACAAAGGCAGTGTCGAGCAACTGGCAATGTACGGCCTCAAGCCTGCTGCCTGAAACAACCCTCCACGGACATAGATACCCCATGAGTGAAGCCGCTGAACATGAACGGTTGTTGCGCCTGGCCACCCGCGCGTCGCTTGCGGTGGCCTGTACTCTGGTACTGGCCAAGGCCATCGGCTGGTGGCTTAGCGGGTCAGTCAGCCTGCTGGCAGGCTTGACCGACTCGCTGCTCGATAGCGTGTCGTCCTTTCTCAACCTGCTGGCAGTGCATTACGCCCTGCGTCCTGCCGATGACAATCACCGCTACGGTCACGGCAAGGCGGAAACATTGGCCGGCATGGCTCAGGCGCTGTTCATCGGGGTCAGTGCCGTATTGATCGGCATCCAGGCCTACCATCGGCTGGAAACCCCAGAACCGCTCGGCAACACCAGCGTCGGTATCGGCGTGATGGTGTTGTCGCTGGTGCTGACGGCGGCCTTGCTGATGCTCCAGGCACGCGTGATCCGTATCACCGGCTCCACGGCCATTCGTGTCGACTCGCTGCATTACCGCTCCGACATGCTGCTCAATGGCAGTATTTTGCTGGCGCTGGTGCTGGCCATGTTCGGCTGGCCGCAACTGGATGCCTACTTCGGCCTGGGAATCGCGCTGTACATCCTCTGGAGTGCACTGCAGATCGCTCGCGAAAGCACGGCGATCCTGATGGACACGTCATTACCAGAGGACGTCAGCGAGGAAATGCTGGCGCTGGCCTGTTCCGTCAAAGGTGTCGTGGGCGCTCATGACCTGCGTACGCGCATCTCTGGACAGCACTGGTTCGTTCAGTTGCATCTGGAGTTGCCGGGCGACTTGCCGCTGCGCGAAGCCCATTCACTCTGCGAAGAAGCGGCAGCGGCAATCAACGAACGCTTCCCCAGGGCCGAAGTGCTGGTACACGCCGACCCGGCGCCACACTAAGCACAGGAATCAGTTCACGCTGTAGCCACGCCCGCTCAGACACGCGCCCAGCGCACGCCGGTAGTTGTCAGCCACATAGGCAGCCGGCGCGTAGCTGGCCGCTGCCGGATCAAAACCACTCTGCTCCACAGCCCAGCGGTGACACTCGTAGCGGTCCTGCTGGATCTGCTGCGGCGTCTGCCCCTCGGCCGGGTAGGCAATCACGTCATAACCGTTACTCGGTTCAGCCTGAGGCGCCGTGTTGGCCTGCGGTGGATTGACCACCACATACTCCTGGCGGTCGTTGAGGTACTGGTAATAAGTACCCGCGACCATAAACAGCAACGCGTTGCCAACCCACACCTCGCGCGCGTAGGGCGGCAAATAGGTCACCCTTGCCCCGTAAGGCGGTGCCACGACCACATAGCGCGGCCCTTGCGGTCGATACCAGTAACCACCTGAGTAGAAGTAATCATGGCCTCGGTAGGGGACTTTCCAGGACTGCTCGGGAAAGCGATCGATCACATGCCCCGGTCGATACTGCGGGCCTTCACCCCAGCCATTGCCATGCCCATCAGGCCGCCCCGGCCAATCCTCATGCGGTCGCTGCCCGGCACCACCCGCCTGCCAGTGCTGGTTGTAGCCATTGCGTCGTGGAATGTCCTGGTAGTATCCCTGCCGCGGTTGCTGCGTCTGACGCACTTCATCCGGACGTGACTGGATCGGTAGCGAGGCGGCGGGCTGCTCATCGCCATTGGGCGACTGCTGGCCATAACGCTCGCCCTGCGCCAGGGCGCTCATACTCACACAAAACAGACCAACACCGGCCAGGCGCCAGATGCACGACTTCATGCTGTTCCTCACGGGGTCAAGATGGGCCTATAGCTAAGACAGCAGACACCACAGGCGTGTTCTGCCATCACTCTATCAGGCCTGCCAGGGCGGGTAATCGACCGGTAGATGAAAAATTCAGGGCATAAAAAAGGGAGGCCCTGAGGCCTCCCCTTGATAATTTTGTCCGTGCTCGACGCTTTTGACGCCGGCTCACCTCACGCCGTCTTCTGGACAGTGTGTAGCCCGGGGGCCGAGCACAACCCTGTGGGATTGCTGGCCGCGGCTGTCCTGATTGGGTCAGCCGCCGTGGACTGATGTCCGGGCAGTGATTCTGGAAATAAGAATACGGCGACAGCTGCGGCAGCGGATTGCGAATATTGCTGATCAAAACACTAGTTGCGCAATTTTTAACTAAAGATAGATAATTCAGCGCAATCGAAACAGAAAAGGCCTGATCCATGAGCAAGCTGGACCGCTATGACCTGAGTATTCTTGCCGAATTGCAGCGCGATGCGCGCATCTCCAACCAGGAGCTGGCCGAGCGTATTGGCCTGTCGCCGTCGCCCTGCTCACGGCGGGTCAAACAACTCGAAGATGACGGTTACATCGCCCGCCAGGTTGCCCTGCTCGACCGCAAGATGCTCGGTTTGAGCCTGACCGCTTATGTCCTGATCGGTATGGACCGGCACACACCTGAGCGTTTTGAAACCTTCGAGGCAGCCATACGCAACCTGCCGCAAGTGCTCGAATGCAGCCTGGTCACCGGGATGGACGCCGACTACCAGCTCAAAGTCGTGGTGCCCGACATGGACCACTACCAGAAGCTGCTGCTCGGCCACCTGACGCGTATCGAAGGGGTGACCAGCGTACGCTCAAGCTTCGTACTCAACCAGGTACTGGCCAGCACCGAACTACCGTTGACGCACCTGCGTTAGTCAGGCCATTCGTACAGGCGTATAATGCCGCGCCTCAGCCTGCCTGGAGAAGATCGATGGATCCTGCGGTATTTGAAGAGTGGATGATGACCGGTCTGGTCACCATCTTGATTGGCTTCATGGGTTTTATCGTCTGGGACCTGGCGAAAAAATCCAATGCTGGCAAATTCGGCACGTTCATTCTGTTCTTCGTGCTGGGCCTGGGCATCCTTGCCTTCATCATCAAGAGCGTGGTGATCGGCTACATCGAAGGGGTCTAGAGCTTGGCCGGGACTTCCCGCCAGCAGCCCTGATCAAGCCCATCGAGCGTCCAGTTGCCGATCCTGACCCTGACCAGCCGCAGGGTCGGCAAGCCTACCGCTGCGGTCATGCGCCGTACCTGACGGTTACGCCCCTCCTTGATCACCAGCTCCAGCCAGTGAGTCGGCACGCTCTTGCGAAAGCGTACCGGCGGATTGCGCGGCCATAATTCCGGCTCATCCAGTGCGCGTGCCTGTGCTGGCAAGGTCATGCCATCGTTCAACTCAACACCATCACGCAACCGCTGCAATTGCTCATCGCTCGGTTCACCTTCGACCTGTACCCAGTAGGTCTTTGCCAGCTTGTGCCTGGGGTCGGCAATGCGGGCCTGCAACTGACCGTCATTGGTCAGCAACAACAGCCCTTCACTGTCACGGTCCAGGCGCCCTGCCGGATAGATTCCGGGGATGTCGATGTAGTCCTTGAGCGTTGCTCGCCCCTCGCCGTCACTGAACTGGGTCAAGACGTCGAAGGGCTTGTTGAACAGGATCAGCCGCGGTTCGGCCGGCGGCGCCTTGGCTTGGCGACGCGGGGCGAACGGCTTGGCCGCAGGGCGGCGCGGCTTGGTACGAGGGGGTAACGGCATGGGGCCTCAGCGGAACGGCGGCTCATCGAAACTGCGCAGTTTACGCGAGTGCAGCGCGTTCAGTTGGTTACGCAACAGGTCCAGTGCCGCGATGCCAATCTTCAAATGCTGGCTGACCGCTCGATTGTAGAACGCGTTGGCCGAACCAGGCAGCTTGATTTCACTGTGCAACGGTTTGTCCGAGACACACAGCAACGTGCCATAGGGCACCCGCAAGCGATAACCCTGCGCCGCAATCGTACCGCTTTCCATGTCGACTGCCACGGCTCGCGAGAGGTTGATCAGCGGTCGCTCCTGGGCCCAGCGCAGCTCCCAGTTGCGGTCGTCATAGGTCAATACCGTGCCGGTACGCAGGCGTTTTTTCAGCTCATCGCCACGCTCACCCGTCACCTGCGCTGCGGCTTCCTGCAGTGCCAGCTGGACTTCAGCCAACGCCGGTATCGGGATATTAGGCGGCACCACGCGATCAAGAATCCCATCGCGACGCATATAGGCGTGAGCCAGTACATAGTCACCAATGGTCTGCGACTGCCGCAGGCCGCCACAGTGGCCAATCATCAACCAGCAATGCGGACGCAGTACCGCCAGATGGTCGGTGATGTTCTTGGCGTTGGACGGGCCGACGCCAATGTTGACCAAGGTAATGCCATGCCCATCGGCCGCGATCAGGTGATACGCCGGCATCTGGTAACGGTGCCAGACCACTCCGGCAACCAGCGCCTGGGCTTCACCGTTGTCCATGGCCTTTTCGATGATGACATTGCCCGGCAGGATCATCCGCACAAAACGTGGATCGTCGCGCAAACGCTCCAAGCCATGGCTGATGAACTGGTCGACGTAACGGTGGTAGTTGGTCAGCAGAATCCACGGCTGCACATGACGCCAGTCGCTGCCGGTGTAATGCACCAGACGACGCAATGAGAAATCCACCCGCGCCGCATCGAACAGCGCCAGCGGCAGCGGATCGACGTTGGCCCAGTCATACAGGCCGTCGGCAATACCATCGGTGGCTGCCGACAGGTCGGTACTGGGGAAGACCCGTGCCAGCACGGCGGCGGTAATGCCACTGCCCGCTAACTCATCGCCCTGCTCAACCACGTAAGGGTATGGAATGTTCTGCTCGCTGACACCCACTTCCACCGTCACGGTGAAATCTCGCATCAGCGGGCGCAGTTGCTCCAGCAGATAACTGCGAAACGCCGCCGGGTGAGTCACGGTAATGCTGTAGGTGCCGGGTAACTGGACCTTGGCGTAGGCCCGCGTGATGGCTGGCACTTCACCTTGATACTGATAGGTCAGACGCAATTCAGGATATCGGAACTGTGCGCGTTCGGCGGCGCTCGGCTCGGTACGGTCCTTGAGGTAGCGCTTTAGCGCCTGGCTCAAGGCCCCGGTTGCCTGCTCGTGCAGGGCGGCCAGACGATCAACCGCCTCCTCGGCGGTTTCTACGACAACAAAGGCTTCAACAGTGCGGTTCACAATGTACTTCCTGTCTGACATGCAGGTTTCCATCTTGCCTACATCCGCGCCTAAAGGCACGCCTGTTTAGAGTGGCCAATGCGGCGTCGAACGCTGGACCAGATCAGCGACGTCCAGACCACGTGGCAAGGTCCCGTACACGCGACCATCGCCACTCAGACGACTGGCAATAAATGCATCGCTGACCGCAGCATTACCGGCCTCCAGCAGCAGCTTGGCTTGCAGCCCCAAGGCGATCGCCTCAGTCAGTTGCCGGGCCCGGTACTGGATATCACTGACATCACTGAACGCTTTCTTCAGCGCGACGATGTGCGCCGCCAGACGCGCATCGCCATGGCCATCACCAAGCTCGGCAAACAGAGCATCGAGCACGCCCGGCTCTTTCGACAACGCCCGCAGTACATCCAGACACTGCACGTTACCGGAGCCTTCCCAGGTCGAATTGACCGGTGCCTCGCGGTACAGCCGCGGCAAGATACTGTCCTCGACATAACCGGCACCGCCCATGCATTCGGCCGCTTCGTTGATCATTGCCGGGGCGCGCTTGCAGATCCAGTACTTGCCCACGGCTGTCACCAGGCGAGCAAATCGCACCTGCTGCGGATCATCCGGCTGATCCAGGGCGTGCGCCATGCGCAGGCTAAGGGCCAAGGCGGCCTCGCTTTCAAGGGCCAGGTCGGCAATGACGTTCTGCATCAGTGGCTGCTCGGCCAGCAGGCGCCCACCCACCTGGCGGTGGGCACAGTGATGCGCAGCCTGGGTCAACGCCTGGCGCATCAACGCGCTGGAGCCGACCATGCAATCGAAGCGGGTCATGCCGACCATTTCGATGATGGTTGGCACCCCACGCCCCTCTTCACCCACCATCCAGGCAAGGGCGCCGCGAAACTCCACCTCACTGGACGCATTCGAGCAGTTACCCAGTTTGTCCTTCAAGCGCTGGATATAAAATTGATTGCGGCTGTCGTCAGGGCGGTGACGCGGCAGCAGAAAACAACTCAACCCCTTATGGGTCTGCGCCAAGGTCAGGAAGGCATCGCACATGGGCGCGGAACAGAACCACTTGTGCCCGACCAGTTCGTAGGCCTGGCCTGGGCCTGCCGCACCGACGGGGTAAGCCCGGGTGGTGTTGGCACGCACATCGGTGCCGCCCTGCTTCTCGGTCATGGCCATGCCCAGCGTAACGCCCACCTTGTGCCGATCTCCGATGTTGCGCGGGTCGTACTCGGTAGCGAGTACCTTGGGCAGCCAATACTGGGCCAGCTCTGGCTGCAACTTGAGGGTCGGCACCGCTGCAAAGGTCATGGTCAACGGGCAACCACTGCCGGCCTCGGCCTGGCTGTGCAGATAAGTCATCGAAGCCCGTGCGACATGAGCGCCCTCGCCCGGTGAGGTCCAGGGCAGTGAAGGCAAGCCATGTTCGATGGCCGTTCGCATCAGCTCGTGATAAGCCGGATGGAACTCCACCAGATCGATCCGGTTGCCGTAGCGATCATGACTCTTGAATTGGGGCTTGTGCTGGTTGGCAAGGAACCCGGCGGCCATCAGCGGCCCACCGGCAAGTGCACCGTAGGCGTCGATCCGTGCTTGCGCCCAGCCCGCACCGAAGCGTTGCGACCACTGCTGCAAAGGCAGATCAATGCGGTACAGGTTGGCGCCATCCAATGAAGGTGGCTGGTTGGTGACCTCGTGGGTTTCAGCGTACTGGTGCAGGTTCATCGGGGGCTCCTGACAGATTCACGCATGACTGAACCTCAGTGAATCACGCGCCGCCCCCGGGTCAAAGTGACAAAAGCGCCTAACTAACCGGGCTTTGGCCTCGATTAAGGCTCATGTCGGCGATCTGCACGGGGTTGGCCGCCACACACAGGGACAACTCGAAACAACTGCCTTCGCCCGGCTGCGACTCATGGGTCAAACGGGCGCCGATCAATTCGGCCAATTGCCGACAGATCGCCAAACCGATGCCTAACCCGCCGTACTCACGGGTCATCGAACCATCAATCTGGAAAAAACGCTGATACACGGTCGATTGGTCCAGGCACGCAAAACCGATTCCAGTGTCACGAACACTGATGGTCAGGCACAACTGCCCAGAACCTTGTGCCACGCCGTTGATGTGCACGGTCACACCACCACGATGAGTGAACTTGATGCCGTTATCGAGCAAGTACCCCAAACATGAGGCCAGCTTCTGTCGATCACCGATCACGGTATCCGGCAAGCCGGCAGCGATCTCGAGGCGAACGTACAAGCCCTTGTGCAACGCCTGAGCGGTGAACTGCCCACGCAACTCATGCAAGACGCCACGCAGGCTGAAGGGTTCACTCTGCTGCTGCAGTCGCCCGGCCTGCAACTCCGTCAGCACCAGGATGTCATCGACCATCCGCATCATGTCCCGCGCCGAGCCGCTGGCCGTTTGCTGGTACTGCGCAAGCTCTGGCTCCATTGGCAGGGTCTGCATCAGTTCCAGGCAACCAATGACACCGTTCATCGGTGTGCGCAGTTCATGTGTCACGGTGGCGAGGAACTCATCCTTGAGCCGATTGCTCTTGGCCAACTGCTGATTGAGCCGCTCAAGGCTCTCCCCGGTTTCGCGCAAGGTTCGCGCCTGCAGGTCGCGCATGCTGTTGATTCGGTCGGCAAGCGCCAACGACAGCAGACCGACCTCCAGCGCAGAACCGATCTGGCTGGCATACATCGTCAGGAAGACATTCGGCAGGTAGCCCAACACCATCAGGGTGTTCACCAAACCACCGAGCAAAAACGCCGACCAGGCAATGATGAAGTAACGCGCAACCCTCAACCCGCGCCACCAGGCGAACACACCGGCGGTAAAAATACTGAGGGTGAACATCAACGCCAGCAAGGTCGCCAGGCGCAGGGCTATGCCGTAGCTGAGGGTCAACGACATCAGCACGACCGCTACCGCACAGGCCATCAAGGCAAGCAACAAACGATCAAGCACTCGGCTGTGTTGCGCCATCTGGAGAAAACTTCGGGCGAACTGACAACCGAACAAACCCGCCGCACCAATGAAGAACGGCGTGGCTGCATTGGCCCACCAGGGGTTTTCCGGCCAGAAGTAAGCCACCCCGGCGCCGTTTACCGAAACCTGATACAAACCAAACGAGGCGATGTAGAGGATGTAATAGAGGTAACTGGTGTCGCGCACACTGATGTAGATGAACAGGTTGTACACCAGCATCCCCAGCAGCACGCCATAGATCAGGCCCAGCACATACAGGCGTGTCGGCTGTGCCTCCAGATAGGCATCGGTAGCCCACAAGGTCAACGGCGCCTGAACCGACCCCTCGCTGTGCAGGCGCAGGTAGACCGTCATCGATTGATCAGGCTTGAACGGCAATTCGAACAGGTAGTTGTTCTGCTTGATCTGACGGCTGTCATAAGGCAACGCATCACCGGTGCGCTGAGCCAGCCGGTAGGTGCCGCTGTCGTCGGGGAGATACAGTTCCAGATGATCAAGCGGCGGGTAGGCCAGCTCCAGCAACCAGCTACGTGCACTTGCCTGGGGCATCGCCAGGTAGTGCAGGTCCACCTTGAGCCAGAACACCGATCTTGAATAGCCTGCGTTGAGCACGTCAGCGTCATGGGAGCTGAATCGATCGCTGAAGGCCGCTGCACTCACCTGAGCAATATCGGCATGGCCCTCACGGTCTTCATAGACCTGCATCAAGCGCCCTAGCGGCAGGCTGCGAGTGGCGTCGTCAAAGTCGACCGCGCCAGCAAAGGTTGGCAGGCAGCCCAGCAACAAAATCAGCAAATAGCGCATACAGCCCCAGCATGGTCTGCCCCGGTTGCGTCGCGTTCGCCTCCTTTCCTTTTGAGACGACGAAATCCGGCGGTGCCTGTTATCAGTATTGAGAGCACTCTAGCATAGCTGTCGAGGCTTACTAGCCGCCACTCTAAAATACAAAGAAAAGGCTCTATTTCGGGCATTACAGGCAACCAACACAAAAATACCTGACCCCTTTGCCAAAAAATCAACCTGGCAGGGGAAGACCCGCAAAATGCGTTTGGTGTTAAGCTCGCGCACCATGAATACCTACAGCTCCCGCCCCGTTGTCCTCTGTCTCTCCGGCCACGACCCCAGTGGCGGCGCCGGCTTGCAGGCAGATATCGAAGCCCTGATCGCTCAAGGCTGTCACGCTGCACCCACCGTGACCGCCCTGACCGTGCAGGATACCGTCAATGTCAGCGACTTCCGCGTCCTTGATCGTGAGTGGGTGTTGGCCCAAGCCAATGCCGTGCTCAACGACTCGCCGGTAGCAGCCGTCAAGCTGGGCATGCTCGGCTCACTGGAAATGGTTGATACCGTGGTCGAGCTACTGGCCGCCCACCCGCACCTGCCGATGGTCTGTGACCCCGTGCTGCGTGCAGGCGGCGGCGGACGGCTGGGCAAGGATGAAGTGGGTTACGCCATGCGCGAACGCCTGCTGCCGATTGCCACCATCGCCACACCGAACCTGCCGGAAGCACGCATTCTGGCTGAACTCCCGGAAGGGACTGCCGATGAATGTGCGGAAAAGCTCCTGCCCTTCTGCAAGTACCTGCTGATTACCGGCGGTCACGGTGACGAGCACGAGATCCATAACCGCCTATACAGCCGCGATGGCCAGCGCCACACCTGGACCTGCCAGCGCCTGCCTGGCAGCTACCATGGCTCCGGCTGCACCCTGGCCAGTGCCCTCGCCGGCCGCCTGGCGCTGGGCGAACAACTGGAGAGCGCCGTGCGATCCGCGCTGGACTACACCTGGCGAACGCTGCGTGATGCCGAGCAATTGGGCAAAGGCCAGTACGTACCGCGCCGTCTGCCCCTGGATTTCTGTTCCTGACGACTGGTTTCCGGTCACGGCCACGAGGCTCAAGCAATGAAGTTACGCGGTTTGTACGCCATTACAGATAGCCAGTTACTGGCCGGTCGGTTCTTGTCTCATGTCGAAGCCGCGCTGGATGGCGGCGTGACCCTGTTGCAGTACCGCGACAAAAGTGACGACGCTGCGCAACGTCTGCGCGAAGCCGAAGCCCTGGCCAAACTCTGCGAACGCTACACCACCCAGTTGATCATCAATGACGATGTCGAGTTGGCCGCGCGCCTAGGTGTCGGCGTGCATCTGGGCCAGACCGACGGCCCGCTGACGCCGGCCCGCACGCTGTTGGGGCATCAGGCGATCATTGGCTCCACCTGCCACGCCCAGCTTGAACTGGCGGAGCAGGCCGCACGCGAAGGCGCCAGCTATGTGGCCTTTGGTCGTTTCTTCAACTCCGTAACCAAGCCCGGTGCGCCGGCCGCCAGCATCGAACTGCTGGAACAGGCACGCCGCCGGGTCAACCTGCCGATTGCCGTGATCGGCGGCATTACCCTGGACAATGCCGCACCGTTGGTCGCCCATGGCGCCGACCTGCTGGCCGTCATCCACGGGCTGTTTGGTGCCGACAGCGCGCAGGAAGTCACCCGCCGCGCCCGCGCCTTCAACGCCCTGTTCGAATCTGTTTGATTGAGAGAGATCCTCATGTCCCGTTCCGAAGCCCTGTTTGCCAATGCCCAGAAGCACATCCCAGGTGGCGTGAACTCGCCAGTCCGCGCATTCCGCAGCGTTGGCGGCACCCCGCTGTTCTTCAAGCACGCCGAAGGCGCCTACGTTACCGATGAAGACGACAAGCGTTATGTCGACTACGTCGGTTCCTGGGGGCCAATGATTCTGGGCCACAGCCACCCAGACGTCCTTGACTCGGTGCGCAAGCAACTGGAGCACGGCCTGTCCTATGGCGCCCCGACCGCGATGGAAACCGAGATGGCCGATCTGGTCTGCTCGATCGTACCGTCGATGGAAATGGTTCGCATGGTCAGCTCCGGCACCGAAGCCACCATGAGCGCCATCCGTCTGGCCCGTGGCTACACCGGCCGCGACAGCATCATCAAGTTCGAGGGCTGCTACCACGGCCACTCCGACAGCCTGCTGGTAAAAGCCGGCTCTGGCCTTCTGAGCCAGGGCGTACCGAGCTCTGCAGGCGTGCCCGCCGCGTTCGCCAAACATACATTGACCCTGCCGTTCAACGACCTTGCTGCCGTCGAGAAGATGCTCAATGAAGTGGGCAACGAGGTCGCCTGTATCATCGTCGAGCCGGTCGCCGGCAACATGAACTGCGTGCCGCCCGCCCCCGGCTTCCTTGAAGGCCTGCGCACACAATGCGACAAGCACGGCGTGGTCCTGATTTTCGACGAAGTCATGACCGGTTTCCGTGTTGCCCTGGGCGGTGCGCAAGCCTATTACGGCGTTACCCCTGACCTGTCGACCTTCGGCAAGATCGTCGGCGGCGGCATGCCTGTCGGCTGCTTCGGTGGCAAGCGCGAAATCATGTCGCAGATCGCGCCGCTGGGCCCGGTGTATCAAGCGGGCACCTTGTCGGGCAACCCACTGGCCATGGCCGCTGGCTTGACCACACTGAAGCTGATCAGCCGACCTGGGTTCCACGACGAACTGAGCGACTTCACCCGCCGCCTGCTCCAGGGGCTGCAGGAGCGTGCCGATGCTGCAGGCGTACCGTTCGTCACCACCCAGGCGGGTGGCATGTTTGGCCTGTACTTCAGCGCTGCCGACGATATCGTGACCTTCGACGACGTCATGTCCAGCGATGCCGAGCGCTTCAAGCGCTTCTTCCACTTGATGCTGGAAGGTGGCGTGTACCTGGCACCAAGCGCCTTTGAGGCGGGCTTTACCTCTATTGCACATGGCGACGCCGAGTTGAAGGTCACCCTGGACGCCGCTGAGCGGGCATTCGCCAAGCTCTAAGCGCCCGCCTGCAACAGACCGTCTTGTCGCCGCTGCGGGGCCGACGCGATGCCAATGAGCACGCGTTGCCCGCAGCGCCAACAAGGCCGGCACATGCAAATAGCGAGCACCAAACACCCCTTCAAGCAGAAAATCGAGT
>NZ_MBPN01000099.1 GCF_001695625.1 Pseudomonas defluvii | reverse complement strand
GATCAGTTCGATGTGATCTTCCTGACGCTGCTCTTCGGCATTCATCGCCGCCAGCAGTGCATCGTCATAACCCTGGAGTTGATCGTTTTTACTGAACATGCTCTCTCCTCATGACGGAGACCTTCCGTCGCTGTTTTTTTTGTTGAGCCGATTGTGCAAAAACGACAGGTGTCATGTTTGTCTGATATCGACATCCAAATGCCCGGCAATCCCTCCAAGGGTCAGGCACCACGCCCCCACAAGGTGTACTATCCGAACGCCTGGAAGCAGGCAGGGACAACAAGAAAAATAACCCGTACTGCGATGTCTCGATGCTAATGCCGGAGAACGCATTACCGATGCATAAGAGGAAAGAACATGGCCCAGACATTGAAGGGCACAGCCGCTGCGGATCATTTGGCCAAGGCGCAAAAGCCGGTCAAGACCATCGGTTTTCTGGTGCTGCCGAACTTCACTACCATCGGTTTCGCGTCGGCCGTGGAAACCCTGCGCATCGCCAACATGGCCGCGCATCAAATCTTGTACCGGACCGTCATCATTGCTGCCAATCACGACCCGGTGACCGCCAGTAACGGCATGCGCGTGCTGCCAGACTACGCCATCGAAGACGCACCCGACCTCGACATTCTTTTCGTCGTAGGCGCCAACCCTATCGTTTCCGACCACAGCAGCCGACCACTGCTCAATTGGCTGCGCAAGCTGGCCCATCAACACATCCCATTGGGAGGGATCTGTACCGGAAGCCACCTGCTGGCCCGCGCTGACCTGCTCAAAGGCTACCGTTGCACCATTCACTGGGAAGACATCGAAGCACTCAAGGATCGTTTCCCCGGGATCATCATTTCCAATCAGTTGTTCGAACTGGACCGCGACCGTTACACCTGTTCAGGCGGCGTCGCCGCCATGGACATGATCCTGCAACTGGTCGCCCGCGAACCCAACGGCTCAGAGATCGCCGCGCGGGCTGCCGAGCTGCTGTTGTGTGACCGGGTGCGCGGCGCGCGCGAGCAGCAACGGGTACCGTTGCGCAGCAAGCTGGGCACGTCTCAACCCAAGCTCAGCCAGGTGGTGGCCATCATGGAAGCCAATCTTGAGGAGCCAGTAGGGCTGGATGAACTGGCCGCCTTGAACGATGTGTCGGTGCGGCAACTGGAGCGTTTGTTTAACAAGTACCTGCAACGTACCCCGAGCCAGTACTACTTGGAATTGCGCTTGTCGAGGGCACGTCAGTTGCTGCTGCGCAGTGAGTCCCAGGTACGCGATATCGCCCTGGCCTGCGGTTTCGCCTCGCCTGCGCACTTCTCCAAGTGTTACAGCCGATTCTTTGGCCTGTCCCCCATGGGCGAGCGCAAAAAAGGCGCATTGCAGTAACGTCTTTGGAACGCAGTCTTGAACTGCAATGGCATCCTTCGCGGTGTTTGCATCGCAGGCAAGCCTGCTCCAACAGAGCCCGCGCCAGCTGTAGGAGCCGGGCTTGCCCGCGATGGCATCGCTGTGGTGCCAGTGCCTTGGCGGTGCTTGCATCGCAGGCAAGCCTGCTCCAACGAAGACCGAGCCGCCTGTAGGAGCCGGGCTTGCCCGCGATGGTATCGCTGTGGTGCCAGTGCCTTCGCGGTGCTTGCATCGCAGGCAAGCCTGCTCCAACAGAGCCCGCGCCAGCTGTAGGAGCCGGGCTTGCCCGCGATGGCATCGGCGCGGTGCCAGTACCTTCGCGGTGTTTGCATCGCAGGCCTGCCTGGCGAATCAATCAATCCCGCAGCGCTGCATGCGCTGTTTCCCGCACCGACAGCATCGCCACCAGCGCGACCAAGGCTGCCGCCAACAAGTACCAGGCAGGCGCCATCTTGTTGCCCGTCAGCTGGATCAACCACGTGGCGATAAACGGCGCAGTACCACCAAACAAGGCGTTGGCGATGTTGAAGCTGAAGGCAAAGCCGCTGAAGCGCACCCGGGTCGGGAAAATCTCTGCGAGAAAACTCGGCAAGGTACCGTCGTTCATGGCCAGCATGGCGCCGAAGATGATCTGGATCATCAGAATGACCACCAATGGCTGATGATCCAGCATGCCGAACAATGGGAACGTCAGTAACAGGAACAACACCGACGCCATGACCAGCATGGTCTTGCGACCGAAGAAGTCGGACAGTTTGCCCATGAGGAAAATCAGGCCGATGTAGGTCGCCAGTGAGACGGTCGAGGCAATAAAGGAGTCGCTCTCACTCATCCCCATTTCCGTCGACAGGTAGGTCGGCATGTAACTGAGCAACAGGTAAAAGGCCACAGCGTTGAGGCAGGTGACGCCGATACCGATGATGACGCTGCGACGATGCACGGTCAGCAATTCGCGGATCGGCGCTGCTGTGGCACATTCCTTGTTTTCCAGGCGCTGCTCCATTTCCAGGAACTTGGGGGTGTCCTGCAGGCTCATGCGGATGTAACGGCCGACCAGGCCAAAAGGTGCTGCCAACAAGAACGGCACGCGCCAACCCCAGCTTTGCATGTCTTCGCTGCTCAACAGGCCATGCAGGCCCGCAACGAAGGCCGCGCCGAACAGCAACCCTGCGGCAGTACTCGCCGGCACGATGCTGGTGTACAGCCCTCGCTTGCCTTGTGGCGCATACTCAGCAAGAAATGCCGAAGCACCGGCGTACTCACCGGAAGCAGAAAAACCCTGGACCAGTCGGATAAGCAATAGCAACGCCGGTGCCCACAAGCCGATGTGCCCATAGGTGGGCAGGACACCGATGCAAAACGTCGAAATGGACATGATCAGGATGGAATAGGACAACGCATTGCGACGCCCATACTTGTCACCGAAGTGCCCCCATACCAATCCGCCCAGAGGGCGAACGATAAAGGACAAAGCGAACACGGCAAAGGTTGCAAGCAAACCCGTGGCTTTATCGGTTTGCGGGAAAAAGGTGGCGGCGATGACTGTGGCCAGATAGCCGTAGGCGGCGTAATCGAACCATTCGACGAAGTTACCCATGAAACTGGCACGCGCTGCCTTGCGCAGTGCCTGCCGTTCAGCATCTTGCTCGCGTGAATGAAACCGGGCTGACGTCAGCGTGGAGGTGGTAGACATGACAAGTACCCTTTTTATTGTTATTTCCGGCGAAATGTAGGGCTGGCTCGCTTCTCCCCTGGCAACGTTGACCAGGGAAAAAAAAGCCGCACATCCCTGTGCGGCGTATCACGTTTACTTCTTGATGATGTTCTTCTCTGGCCCGTAAGGGAACTTGGTGATGTTCTCCGAACCCTGCTCGTTGACGATCAGGATGTCGTGTTCGCGATAGCCACCAGCACCCGGCATGCCTTCAGGCAGCATGATCATCGGCTCGATCGACACCACCATGCCTGGCTCGAGTACTGTATCGATATCCTCGCGCAACTCCAGGCCCGCCTCGCGGCCGTAGTAGTGGCTGAGGGTGCCGAATGAATGACCGTAACCGAAGGTACGGTACTGCAACAGGTCGTGCTGAAGGTAGATCTCGTTCAACTCGCGAGCGATGTCGCTGCAACGCATGCCAGGCTTGATCAGCTTCAGGCCCGCTTCATGGACCTGGACGTTGACGTTCCACAAGCGCAGGTGCTCGTCGGAGCAGTGATCGAGGAACAGGGTGCGCTCAAGGGCGGTGTAATAACCGGCGATCATCGGGAAACAGTTGAGGCTCAGAATATCCCCTTTGTTGACCTTGCGACTGGTCACTGGGTTATGGGCGCCGTCGGTGTTGATGCCCGACTGAAACCAGGTCCAGGTGTCCATCAGCTCGCCTTCAGGGAAGCTGCGGGCGATCTCGCGCACCATCGCCTGAGTAGCGTGCAATGCCACTTCGTATTCAGGTACCTGGTCACGCAATGCTTCGACTACCGCCGCACCGCCGATGTCGGCGATGCGCGCGCCATGACGAATCATGACGTGTTCTTCTGCGGACTTGATCATGCGCATACGCATGCAGGGTGCGGCGATGTCGACCAATTGCGCCTGCGGATAACGCGCAGCGAGCTTCGCATGGTTCTGCAGGTTCAGATGGTCGAACTCGATACCGATGCGGCCCGCTTTGGGAAGCGCTTGTTCGATGGCGACGAAGAAGTTGTCACGCTGCCAGTCGGTGTAGACGATGTTGTCGGTGCCCACGGTACGACGCCATGGCTGACCACCGTCAATGTTGGCGCTGATCGACACCACCTTGTCCTGGGTCACGACCAACGCGTAAGGGCGGCCGAAGGAGCAGTAAATGAAATCGCTGTAGTAGTTGACGTTGTGGTAGGAAGTGAACACCGCCGCATCGATATCCTGGGCCGCCATATAAGCACGCAGCTTGGCCTGGCGATCGGCATATTCCTGCTCGGAAAAGGTCGATTGGACTTTATCGCCGTTGCGGATCTGGATTGTTTTTGGCATTTGCATCGTCTGTGTTCCTTGTCATTGTTAGCGATTCGGTACACCGCTTTTGGCCGGGTCCGTGAGGAGCATTGCAGCAGATACCCAGGGGCATCTTTTGTACGTGCCCGACCCGAAATTGGTTAGATCCGAATCGTGGACACCACGGCCAAAAAAAACCGGCCCCGAGAAATCTCGGGGCCGGACAGGTGTCGCGCCAGTAATGCCCTCAATGCAGCGGCGGGGAACTCATGCGACGACGATGCACGCGCTCATCCTTGGGGGGAACGCCATAGTGTTCACGGTAGCGCTTGGAGAAATGCTGGGTTGAAATGAAGCCGCACTCAGTCGCGACCTGCATCACCGGCAGCGCCGTCTGCCTGAGCAGTTGCCGTGCCCGCATCAACCTCAACTTCTGGTAATAGCGCATGGGGGTACTGTAGAGATACTTCAGAAACAACCGCTCCAACTGCCGCCTGGAAACACTCAGGTAGCTGGCCAGTTCATCGAGGCTAAGCGGTTCGCGCAGGTTGCTTTCCATCAACGCCACGACTTCCTGCAGTTTCGGCTGCGCATGCCCCAGCATGTGCTTGAGTGGCAAGCGCTGATGGCCCTGTTCGTTGCGCCGGTGATCAAAGGCCAGGGTCTCACAGATCTGCGCCACCAGTTCTGACCCATGCCCCGCGCCAATCAACCGCAACATCATGTCCAGGGAAGCGGTACCGCCTGAGGCCGTATAACGATCGCGGTCAATCACAAACAATTGCGCGCTTAGGGTGACCCCAGGAAAACCCTCCTGCATGTCCATCAGGTAGGGCCAGTCGACACTGCAATCGTAACCATCAAGCAGGCCGGCTGCGGCCAAGGCCCAGCTCCCAGAGCACACACCGCCCAAGTGCAGCCCCTGTTCGGACTGTGACTTGAGCCAGGACGCCTGTTCAGCAGTACAACTGCGCTCAATGCCTTTGCCGCCACACACAAACAGTGCGTCCATTGCTGGTGCATTACTGGCAGCCGCGTTGGGAGATATCTGCAGGCCATTGCTGGCCCATACCGGGCGACCATCCAGGGTCAAGGTGTGCCAACGATAGAGCTCCTGCCCCGACAACTGATTGGCCAGGCGTAGCGGCTCAACGGCGCAAGACATGGCCATCAGGGAGAAGTTGTTGACCAGCAAAAAGCCCACCGACTCAAGTACGCGTTCATGCGGACCGTGCTGTTTATCGTCGATTGCCATAGTGGTATTTGTCATCAAAACCTGCCACCTCTGCGCAAGAATTAAGCGCGCTTGAGTGGATTATCAGATCTACAACACCGCCGACATTGTCTGAATTCGACCCTCGATTGTTTACATTCGGCGCCCACCTGGCGTGGGTCCATGTCGTTTCGAAGGGGAAGCAGGCGCGCCAGAAGCACTGGCGGCGGGGGAAGGAAAAAGCCGGCCTGCTCTGAGAGCAGGCCGTATACAGGTCAGTGATAGAGGGCGCCAGCGAGGTCTGGCGTCAAACGCTTTCCGTCGAAGCGACCTTAATGGTTTGCACAGCAGTCTTCCTGGCGTTGAAGATTGAGCCCATGCAGACGATGCACAGCGTGAGCGCACCGGTAGCAATCACTTCCATACGATGCTCTGGCAACATCAACATAACGGTCAGGATGCTCAAGATACAGAAAATGACCAGGTAGCTGAGCCATGGGTAAAACCACATCTTGAATGCAATGTGCTGCCCCGACTCATTCAATTTCTTGCGAAGTTTGAGCTGAGAAACCGCAATCACGAGGTACACCAGCAGTGCGACAGCGCCCGAACTGGCAAGCAGGAACGAGAACACTTCATCGGGCGCGAAGTAATTGAGCGCGGTCGTCAGAAAGCCGACGGCGGTGCTCGTCAGTACCGCCACATAGGGCACACCCGACGATGTAGTTTTCTGCAGCACTTGCGGGCCATCTCCACGCTTGCTCAGGGAGTAGACCATGCGCGAGGCCGTATAGATGGCTGAGTTGAGGCAGCTGGCCACCGCTATCAGTACCACAATATCGACAATCATCTTCGCCTGCGGAACGTTCATCAGCTCAAGCGCTCGCTGATAAGAACCCACCTCCCGAAGCATGGGGTCATTCCAGGGAACAATGGAGATGATGAGGAAGACCGAGACAATGTAGAAAATACCCATGCGCCAGACGACCGAGTTTGTCGCGCGGGTAATCTGCTTGGCCGGGTTCTGGGATTCAGCCGCTGCAATCGTGACGATTTCCGTGCCCATGAAACTGAATACGGTGGTAAGCATCGCGCCGATGACAGCGGTCATGCCATTAGGCATGAAGCCACCAAACGTCTTGCTCAGCTCCATGACGCCACTCACCTCTCTACCGGGCAATGCGCCTGCCAGGGCCAGCCCACCAATGGCGATGAAGCCCAATACCGCAATGACTTTGAGCATGGCGAACCAGAACTCGAACTCGCCATAACGCGCCACGCTGAACAGGTTGGTTACCGTCAGCAGCGCGGTAACCGCAATTGCAAACTCCCACGTCTGCACCGCAGGGAACCAGGCGTGCAGAATAGCAGCGGCGGCAATGGCTTCGATTGGAATCACCAACACCCAGAACCACCAGTACAACCAGCCGATGGTAAAGCCTGCGCTACGTCCCATCGCCCGCTCGGCATAGGTGGAGAATGATCCGGTATCCGGTGAGGCTACTGCCATTTCGCCCAGCATACGCATGACCAGAACGACCAGCGTGCCGGAAAAAATGTAAGCCAGAATCGCCGCGGGGCCGGCAGACGCGATGGCATGCCCTGAGCCGATGAACAGGCCGGCACCAATGGCACCGGCGATGGAGAGCATGGTGACATGACGCTGCTTGAGGCCTGGGGCCAGAGTGGAGCTGTTGGACATGATATTTACCCTTTTTATTCTATTTAGGAGGGTGAAGAATCAGTTGCAGGTTGTTGTTTCGGCGCTCACGGATGCTCTTATGTTGTCAGATCAAACGCCTCCCGCACTGCGGCGCTGATACCGGAGACACAGACACTCAGGATCAGTTCGCCTTTCTCGCGGCTGGAGCCTTTAGGGGAAGACAGGGTTCCACATGCCGGCGTGCGCTCTGGGATGATGGGAAAGACGTCATACGGCGGGAAGGTGGCCGGGGGATGGTCGACAGCACGGCTCAGATCGACCTTGTCGGGGTGCAGGGCCAGCATCAGCGACGTCTCGAAGACACCGCCATGTTCGATATCCCAACCGAGGAAACCTTCGGGATAAAGCTGTTCAATCACGGCCGGGTCGTTAATGAAGTCCCAGTAGGACAGCACCACCACTTTGAAATCGTTGATGCCGCCATAACGGAGTTCGCGAAGGGCAAGGTCAATACCTTCGACAATGAACATCGAGTTTTCGTAATGCCCATTCATCAACACCAGCTTGCGCGCACCATGACGTGCCAGCTCTCGAATGATGTCCTGAACGGTATGGGTCAGCGTGGCGCCATCAAGGCTCGTCGTTCCGGGAAAGTGGTTGCCACCCCCCGATTTTTGCTGAGACTTGTACCCATAGGCCAGCGCGGGCAAAACCAGGCCATCGACATTGAACGCTACCGCCTTGCAGACCGCTGTCGGCAACAGGACATCGACCTCCATGCACATGTGATGGCCATGCTGCTCCAATGCGCCGACGGGCAGGAATATCGGGCAACCGTCGGCCACCTTCTGCGCATATTCTGGCCAGGTGAGTTCGCCGATCACTACGCTGTTGTTCATGCACACACCCTCTGTAAGTGTCTTATTATCTTCATGTTTTTCAAGCGCCGAACCGCGCGCCACTATAGTTACTGCCGTGGTGCAGCGGTAGCCTTGTTTTGTGCACTGCCCCGTTGGGGAACATGCACGCCGTGCGTGCCCCGATGCTCAATCGCCGCGCAGGATCAACGCACACGCGCCGTCCCATTCGGCAACGATGTCTTGTCCATTGCGCAGGCCAAGTCGGTTGTAATCGGCATGCGGTTTCTGCACCTGCAGTTCAAGCCCATCGCCGGCATCAAGGTAGATATTCACCATCGAGCCAATGAACTCTTCACCGACCACGGTACAGGCCAGGCGGTTGGACCGGCTGGGGTGCAGGGTCAGGTTGATATGCTCGGCGCTCAGGCAGACAGTGACCTGCTCGCCAGGAGCGATCGCCTTGCCCTCCGGTCGCCGCGCAAGAAACTCACCGTGCTGCGAGCTGACACAAACCAGCCCCCTCTCGTCGAAACCTGTGACCGTGCCGCAGAGAATATTCTTGCCACCGATGAACTCGGCGACGAAGCGGTTGTGCGGCTCCAGGAAAACGTCCTTCGGCGAGCCTATCTGCTCTACCCTGCCCCGACTCATGATCACCACACGGTCGGCCATGGCGAAGGCTTCGGACTGACTGTGCGTGACGTAGACGAAGGTAATGCCAAGGTCCTTCTGCAGCCCGGTCAGCACGCCCTGCATGCGCACGCTCAAATGAGCATCGAGTGCGCTCAGCGGTTCATCGAGCAACAGGATTGATGGCTCGGTGACCAGCGAGCGTGCCAGCGCCACACGCTGACGCTGGCCGCCGGAGAGCAGGCTGATGTCACGCATGGCAAACTCTTCCAAGCCAAGCCGCTCAAGCCATTGCAGCGCCTTCTTGCGTCGCTCGGCCTTCGCCATGCCGCGCATCCGCAGGCCAAACTCGACGTTCTCGACCACATTGAGGAACGGGAACAGCGCCAGGTTCTGCCAAACCAGCGGCGTCTCCCGCTCCCAGGAATACAGGTCGTTGATCCGTTCGCCGTTGAGACGTATCTCGCCTTCAGTCGGCTTGTCGAGCCCGGCGAGCATGCGCAGCGTCGTGGTCTTGCCGCAGCCGCTCGAGCCCATGATCGCAACAAACTCGCCCTTGTAAATTTCAAGGTTCATGCGCTCGACAGCATGGTAACTGCCGAAATTCTTGACCACGTTATCGAATACCACCAGCGGTTGAGTCATGGCTGAAATCCTTCGGGTCCAGTTATGTACCAGGGTGACATCAAACCGTTGCAGGCTTGTTTCGCCGCATCAGCAGCAGTTGTGCGAGGATCACCAACGTCATCGTCGTGATGAAGACAATCGTGCCGATCGCATTGATGGTCGGGCTCACCTGCCCCTGCAACGTATTCAGGATGCGTACCGGAACCGTTTCGTTGAGCCCGGACACGAACCAGGCGACGGCGAACTCATCGAAAGAAACAGCCATGGTCACGAACAGCGCAGCGAAGATGCTTGGGGCGGTGAACGGCAGGATGACAAAGCGCATGGCCTTCCATTGATTGGCACCGAGGTTCCATGCCGCCGCCTCGATGTTCGGATCCATCTGCGCAAGGCGCATCCGGATCACCGCCATCGCGAACGGTGCACACATCACCACGTGACTGATCATCACCGCGTAGATCTCGCCGGAAAGCCCGACCCGCGACAGGAAAGCCAGCATGGCCAACCCCATGATCACCACCGGAATGGTTGGCGGCAGCAACGCCAGCGCCATGTAGATCGACTTGCCGAAGAACTGATAGCGGTAGTCGGTATAGGCCGCGGTGAAGCCCAGCACGGTCGACACCAGGGACACCACCACACCCACCATCAGGCTGTTCCTGAATGCCTGCCACACCGCTGGGTCGGCGGCGATGGTCTCGTACCAGTGCAGACTGAAACCACCCAATGGCAAGGACGGGAAACGGTCGATGTTGAATGAGAACACGACGCTGCCGGCAATCGGCGTGAAGATGAAGACAAACACCAGCGCCACGTAACTGCGCAGCACCAGGTTGATCAGACGATGCTCGTTCATGCACGCCTCCGATAAGCGAAGCGAACCGCTGCGAAAGCCGTGATCAACAACGTAACGATCATCATCGTTGCGATCACCGCCGCACGTGGCCATTGCTGGCCGGACTTGGTGGTATCAGTGATCAGCGTGCTCAAGGTCGGCGGCTGGCCACCGCCCAGATAGAGCGGGCTGACGAAGTCACCGAACGTCAGGATGAAGCAGAACAGCGCCGCGACGACGATACCGATTCGTGCCGCCGGCACCACCACCAGAAACACCGTGCGTATCCGCCCGCAACCCAGATTGTGCGCGGCCTCTATCAGCGAACGGTCGATGTACATCAGGCTGAACAACTGCAGCAACACCACCAGCGGCAGGCACAGCGTGAAGTAACCGACATAGGTTGCAAACGCAGTGTTCAGCATTGTCAGGGGTTCCAGCCCGAACTGGCCCAGCGCGGCATTGAGGATGCCGTTATCGCTGAGGAACACCTGCCATGAATAGGTGCGCACCAGGTAGCTGGTGAAGAACGGTGTGATCAGCAACAGCACGATCAACTGTTTTACCGACTCACGAAACTTGAACGCGATGGTGTAAGCGCAGGGCAACGCCACCACACTGATCAGCACTGCCGCCCCCGCAGCCATCGCCAGGGTATGGGCATAGGCGTCCCAGAAGAACCCGCGGCTGAGCATGTAGCTCCAGTTCAGCCACTCGAACGTCGGCACCATCCGGAAGTTGCGTACGACCCAAAAACTGATCGCTACCAGAAACGCCAGCGGGAATACGAAGAAGACCGACTGCCAGATCAGAATCGGCATCGAGAAGCTGAGGCCGTACCCGGGCAAGCGCAAGCCCCTTCTGCCGCCACGCGGCTGCACCGTGCTGCCGTTGGTTACCACAGGCGGCGAAATCTTTAACTTGTTTGACATCATTGCGACCACCTCCGCACGCTTCGTCAAGCACCCTTGTATTCGGACCAGAAGTCGTTCCAGTCCTCCAGGCTCTGCTGGACCGGAAGCTCGCGGTACTTGATGCGACCCGCTCGGATGTCATCCATGACGTTGTGCTGACCGAGCACCATGCCTTGACGCTTGGCTTCGGCGGGATCGGTCTTGTTCAGCAGCTCCCACCCCCGCTTGTTGGGGATGAGTGCGGGATAGGCGGCCATTTTCGCCGACTTGACCTGGCCTTCCGGCGAGGTGATGTATTGGATGAACTTCTTCGCCAGCTCCGGGCTGTGAGCATTCTTGGCAATGCAGTAGGACTCCGTCCATTGCAACCCACCCTCCTCCGGCACCACGGTTTTCAGCGGCGCGCTGGAGCGCTGCAACACACCCGTGATCCAGTCGCCGATGCCGCACATCGCATGGATCTGACCGTTCTTGAGCGACGAGAAGGTTCCGCCATAATCGAAGAACCCGCCGATCTGCGGGCGCAGGGTCATCATCTTCTGCTTGACGCTTTGCCAGTGCGCAGGATCGATGTCGTAGGGCCGCGCATTAGCATTGGCCAAACTGATCTGCCCCAGGTTGGGCAAGTGCCAATCGAAGTGCCCGACCTTGCCCTTGAGGCTGTCGTCCCAGAACACGCTGTAGCTGCGCACCTTGGCTTCAGGAACAAGCAAGGTGTTGTAGGCGATGCCGAGAAAGCCGAAGCGAATCAAGACCGAGTACAGTTCATCGCCTTTCCAGTGCCCGGGGAAGTGCTGGAATTCGGGGTAGAAATCATCGAAGGGGTAGTCGGCGGGATCGAGCCGCTCAATGTATTCAGCGGCATTGAGTTGCTGCACGTACTCGGCATCAGACAGGATCAGGTCGAAGGTGCCGGGCGGGGACTGTGATATCAACCCGAGCATGTTATCCCCGCCGGTATAGTACTTGGCCCGGACCTTGACCCCATACTGGCGCTCAAAATCGGCAACGATATCCGGTTCTGCGTGCCCGGCCCATGCCAGGATAACCAGCTCTTTTTCCGCTGCCGCGAAACTTCTCATCGGGAGGAAGCTGGAAAGCGCGGCGGTGCCCGCCAGGATACTGCTGGTTTTGATGAATGTACGGCGTGAAAGGTCGATGCTTTTTTTCATTATTGTCTCTCCTCGGTGATGGAAAGTTGCTTCTGTCCTTCTGGCCTCGCCTCTTGCTTTTTTCTGTTTGGGTACGCGAACAGAGGAGGAATACCGTCAACGCCCCCTTCCTCTCAGCCCCGCCGCTGCAACATAAACATTGAATTGAATGCGCCCATGCAACGCATGCATTGACGGATTCCCGAGAAGCATTGCAGCAGATACCCACACGCCGTTTTTGTACGTGTCCGACCTGAAATTGATCAGATCCGCCCTCGCCGATTTTATTGGGCTCAGGCGTGCCAAACTGCTGACGTACACCGCTCGATTGGCGATTTTTGCGTACTTCAAGGACGGCATCCCCAGGTTGTTCTTTCAATGGGCCGCCACGTTTTTCTGAAACAGCTAATTCACCCGGACAACACAAATAATAAAAAGTAGAGGGTTGTATGACGATTCGCTTCAAACTCATAGCCGCCTTTATTGGCGTCACGTTGATTCCCGTATTGATGATTACGTTGTTTGTCGCCAACCAGGCGATGAACAGGGAACGCGAACAGTTCAACCAGAGCAGCATTAAACAAATTCATGAAGTGGATAATGCCTTTTCTTTCTTCCTTGAAAGTGTCGCAGAAAACGTCACGCTATTGAGTCAGACGCAGGTATTGAAGTCCGCCGACAATACCCTTCAGCGTTATATCGAAACATCACACGTGACGAAGATGCACGCCCCTGATAGCGGGGTGGGCGCTGCGATCTATGAGCTGTTCGCACAGATGGGCAAATCGCACCCCAGTTACGCCTACGTCTATGCGGCCACGAGCCAGGGGCATTATCTGCAATGGCCAGAGTCAGATATCCGCGCCCACTACGATCCGCGAGAACGGCCTTGGTTCAAGGCCGCCCTAACGGGCAATGGCAAACCTGTTCGCACGCAGGCTTATACGTTTGCCGAGGATCACGCCATTATTGTTTCCACGGCACAGACCTTTATCGATGCCGATGGCGGAACGGGTGTCGTGTCGCTGGACGTTTCGCTGAACAAGTTGACCGAAGTGGCCGGAAAGATCCGTTTTGGTAACAACGGCTATCTGTTGTTAGTGGAGAGTGATGGCAACGTGCTGGCCGACCCAATGCACCCCACCAACAATTTCAAAGCCCTGGCGAGCCTGGGTGACGGGTATGCCTTTCTTGCCAACCAACCAGCAGGTTTCTACACCGTGCAACTGGATGGCAAAGACTACAACGCCAGCGTGTACAAGTCGCAAACCTTGGGCTGGACCTACATTGCCCTGATCGAGAGCAGCGAAATCAACGCTGGCGGCTGGCACCTGGTGTGGGTGATCACATTGCTGGGCGCTGTCCTGGTGATGATCTTCGGGCTGTGCGGCGTAGCACTGTCCCACGTGCTGATTGCACCGATCAACACAACCTCAGCGGGCTTGCGCGATATTGCCAGCGGCGAGGCCGACCTGACGCGCCGTTTACAGATCAAGGGCAACGATGAAACCGCGCAAATGGCCAAGGGCTTCAATGGCTTTGTCGACAGTATCCAGAACTTGATCAAGGATATTCGCGCGTCCAGCGCGCAGGTCGAACAAGGCGCTGCGGCTATCGGTGTCCAGGCCAGCCAGCTCGACGATACGGCACAACGTCAGTCGACGGCGGTGGACATGGTGTCTACTGCGTTCCATGAAATGGTCACCACCGCCAATGAAGTGGCGATCAACTGCAATCGCGCCGCTGAAGCCGCACAGCACGGCCAGGACCAGGCGCACAAAGGCCAGCAGGTTATCGGGCTCATGGTCAGCCAGGTCGGCAGCCTGGGGGACCGTATTCGTCAGGCCGCGGAGTCGATCAGCCAACTGGAGCACAATACCCAGGGTATCACCGCGATTCTCGACACCATCCGCGGTATCGCTGAGCAGACCAACCTGTTGGCGCTCAATGCCGCCATCGAGGCCGCACGCGCAGGCGATCAGGGACGTGGTTTTGCGGTAGTCGCCGACGAAGTGCGTGCATTGGCCAAGCGCACCTCAGATTCAACCGAACAGATCAACGGCTTGCTTGGCAAACTGGTCAGCAGCAGCCAGAGCGTGGCGATGGAAATGCATCACAGCCTGGTGCAGTCAAACGAATCGGTCGAGTTTACGGCTCAGGTGGAGGCAGCATTTGCCGGTGTGCATGAGGCCGTGACTACGATCAAGGATATGAACACCCAGATTGCCACCGCCGCCGAAGAACAACATGCCGTGGCCGAAGACATCAACCGCCATATCGCCGACATTCACAGCGATGCCAGTCGTATCAGTGAAGTATCCAGTGTGTCCAGGACCACCACGCGCTCGCTGACCCAGATCTCAAGCGAGTTGAACACCTTGGTGGGGCGCTTCCGCACCGATTGAGTGCTGTACAGGTGTGTTGGCAGGCTAAGCCTGCAACGGCGTCAACGCGACTTCGCGACGTGGATTTGATACGGCTTGAAAATACCCGCCAGCTTTCCATTGTCGCGTAGTTGCTGCAGCAGCCCCTGGAACGCTTCGCCGCTGATCGGTGCACCGGGGCGCAACAGGGCGAAGTGATGGTAAACCTGATCCACTCGTTCGGAGGCCAACAGCTGTTCAGCGCTGCCAGGATTACGCGCCAGGTAATCCGACAGGTACGAACGGGTAACCAAGGCAATATCCGCCCGGTCGCGCTGAACCATCAACAGGTTGCTGTCGTGGGAATAGGTCAGCGTGGCGTTGTAAAGCTCAGCCAGGTCGCGTGGGTTTGAGTTGAACTTGGCAAAGGCGTAGTGATAGCCACTGAACAGTGCCAGCCGCTTGCCCTGAAGGTCGGCAAAATACGCTTGATCACGGCCAGGCAGGCGATGGGTAACGAACACCTCGGCATCCTCAAGCCCCATGTCGACGCTGGCATGAGGAATCTGTTGCCAGCCCCATTCAGGGTTCTCGAAGATCGCCATATCGATGCGACCGTGCTGGAAGTCGCGAAAGCGTCGCGGGATCGACGTGGGCACCAGAACGAAGCGGTACTGCTGCTGCAGTTGGTTGAGGGCATCGATCAGTTGCGGCAACAAGCCTGTATCAGCGCCTTGCTCGGGGCGTACCGTGTAAGGAGGGAAATGCGCGGCGCCCACCCGGACCTCAACATCCTCGAAGGCACTTGCCGACGGAGCGAGCCACGCCATGGCAAACAGCAGCAGAGCGGACAATAGCGGCGGCAATGGCACGGACTTCAAGGCTACACACTCTCGACGGACGGGACGTGGACGCCCTTTAAGCTAGGCGTTTTACCACGTTTGCACAACCAAAGAGTAGGCCAGCAAGGGCGCCACCGCTGCCAAAACAGGGGATATCCTAAACGCCGCGCATTGGCTACGCTCTAGCCAGCATATTGGATGGGAAGCGAATGATGGGGCATTGGCTGGTAATCGACCTGGAAGCCACCACTGACGACGGTGGCTGGCCAGTCGCGGAAATGGAAATCATTGAAATCGGTGCCAGCCTGGTCAACCGCGACGGCCGGGAGGTGGACCACTTCCAGCGGTTTATACGGCCACGGCGTCGCCCCCAACTGACCACGTTCTGCCGCGAGCTGACCCATATCAGCCAGACCAATGTCGATACGGCAGCCTCGTTCATGGAGGTCTGGGCGCAATTCGAGCGCTGGCTCAGCCACCATCAGCCGCACCTTGAGGGTTGGGTCAGTTGGGGAGACTACGACCGCAAGCAGTTGCTGCAGGAATGGCAACAGCATGAGGTCGACAGCCTGCTGGCCAGCATTCCCCATATCAACCTGAAACAGCGCTTCGCCAAGGCCCGACACCTGCAACGTCCACTCGGCCTGAATGGTGCGCTGCAACTGGCCGGCCTGCAGTTTTGCGGGCAGCAGCACCGCGCCCTGGAAGATGCCCGCAACACGGCGCGCCTGCTACCGTTGACCCTGCCTGCCAGCGGCATTTGAAAGCGGATGACGGCAACCGGGCGCTTGGGCATACTGGCCAACCTTTTTCCCCCCTTTTCAGGAGTCGCCCATGTTTAAAGTCAACGAGTACTTTGATGGCACGGTCAAATCCATCGCATTTGGCACCGCCGAAGGTCCAGCCACGATTGGCGTGATGGCTCCGGGCGAATACGAGTTCGGTACCAGCCAGCGCGAAATCATGCATGTGGTCTCCGGCGCCCTGACCGTCAAGCTGCCAGACAGCGACAACTGGGAAACCTTCAGCGCTGGCAGCCAGTTCAATGTACCGGCCAACAGCAAGTTCCAACTGAAAGTCGCCGTCGACACCGCCTACCTTTGCGAGTACCGCGGTTAAGCAATCGTCGCCGGGGTTGCCCTGACCCCGGCACTCACTTCATCAATGAAGCGCACAACCCGGTCTGCCGCCGTCTGTAAATGATCGGCATGACTGAACCCCGACGCCTTGAGTGGCTTCAAGTCATGGTCAGCGGCGTGCAGCCAGCACAGCTCGATGGCTGACGACAACGCATACCCCTCCACCGTTTGGCGATTGCCCAGCGCGTCACGCTCGCCCTGAATGATCAGGGTCGGCGTCTTCAGTGCTGCCAGATGCGCTACCCGAGGTTTTTCCGGCTTGCCCGTCGCATAGAACGGATACCCCAGGCAAACCAGTGCATCGGCGCCCAGTTCATAGGCCAGCAAGCTCGCCATGCGCCCGCCCATGGACTTGCCACCGATGGCCAGCACCCCAGCGACCGATGGTCGCACTTGACAGTACACATCGCGCCAGTATTCGAGCAGTACCGCCTGCGGGTTCGGCGGCCTTTTGCCGCCATCCAGCCGTCGCTGAGCCATGTAGGGAAACTCAAAGCGCAACACCCCCAACCCTTGCCCCGCAAGCCTTTGCGCCATGTCTTCCATGAACGCGCTGTCCATGGGGGCGCCTGCACCGTGGGCCAGAATCAACACGTCGCGACAGGGTTTATCCCCCTGATTCTGCGGGGCATTCCAGCGCCAGCCACGCGCCGCCACCCGTTGCGCCCATTGATCCCCGTCAATACCGGCCAATTGCCCATTACTCATGCTTGCCTCGCTAATAAGTCTGCCTATAACCGTGGATGGGAACCCATACATGAACACAACCAGCAGTACCGCCTACAACTACAAGGTGGTCCGCCAATTCGCCATTATGACGGTGGTGTGGGGGATAGTCGGGATGGGACTCGGCGTTTTTCTTGCCGCGCAACTCGTCTGGCCTTCACTCAACTTCGACCTCCCCTGGACCAGCTTCGGGCGCCTGCGCCCGCTGCACACCAACGCGGTGATCTTCGCCTTCGGTGGTTGTGCATTGTTCGCCAGCTCCTACTACTCGGTGCAACGCACCTGCCAGACCACGCTGTTTTCGCCGCGTCTGGCCGCGTTCACCTTCTGGGCCTGGCAACTGGTCATCGTCCTGGCTGCCGTATCCCTGCCGCTGGGCTTCACCAGCTCCAAGGAATACGCTGAGCTGGAATGGCCAATCGACCTGCTGATCACCATCGTCTGGGTCGCTTACGCCGTGGTGTTCTTCGGCACGCTGATGAAACGCACCACCAAGCACATCTACGTGGGCAACTGGTTCTTCGGTGCATTCATCATTACCGTGGCCATCCTGCACATCGTCAACAACCTGGAAGTGCCGGTCAGCCTGACCAAGTCCTACTCACTGTACAGTGGCGCCACTGACGCCATGGTCCAGTGGTGGTACGGCCATAACGCCGTAGGCTTCTTCCTGACCGCAGGCTTCCTCGGCATGATGTACTACTTCGTGCCCAAGCAAGCCGAACGTCCGGTGTACTCCTATCGCCTGTCGATCGTGCACTTCTGGGCACTGATCACCCTGTACATCTGGGCCGGCCCGCACCACCTGCA